>JAHEDB010000406.1 GCA_024641465.1 Chromatiales bacterium
GCTGTGTTGGATAATAACCGGGCAATTCAGCACATCTGTTTTGGCCTCGTTCAAGAATATGGCCATGCTGACGATATATTCCCTGTAAACGGGGATCGTCCATGAAAATTGCCATATTGTCTGATATTCACAGCAATCTCGAGGCCTTGAGCGAATGTTGCCGTGTGGCGCGGGAGCAGGGCGCGGAGAAGTTCGTCTGCCTCGGCGACAGTGTCGGTTATGGTCCCGACCCGGTGGCGGTGCTGGACATGCTGCAAGGCCTGCCCGGCCTTATCTGTGTGTTGGGCAATCACGATGAATACATGTATAACAGCATTGAGGTCAGGAGTTCGGCGCCGGTGCAGGAGGTGGCGGACTGGACCATCAGGCAGTTATCCGCTGCGCACCTGGATTTTCTCAAATCGCTTCCCTATGTGAAGATCGAAAATGGCGTAACCTATGTCCACGCGACCCTTAATCAGCCGAGCAATTGGGGTTATGTGGTCAAGCAGGAACAGGCGAAAAAATGCATGGATGCGGCCAGGACCAATCTGGTCTTTTACGGCCATGTGCATATACCGATGATCTTTCATGAACGGCCGGATAACTCAGTTGATCTGAACTATCCACCGGCTGGGAGAAAGATCCCCCTGCACCTGAACCGGCGTTATGTCATCAATGTCGGTTCCGTCGGTCAACCGCGTGACGATAATACCGAGGCCTGCTTTGTCATGTATGATGAAGAATCCCATAGCGTGACATTCAATCGCGTGGCCTATGATTTCCAAAAGACTATCGAGAAGATCCACGCCAATAAACTGCCCACCGACTTTGCCGCGAGACTGGCGAAGGGGCGTTGAGGCCGTTTGCTAAACGATATTCTTTCTGCTGTCAGATAAGTCGATTATCTCGGCCGTAGCGGGGCGCTTGTTAATGATCCCCTTGCCTTCATGCACGATAAAGGTATTGCATTTGATGGCATTGAGTATACGGTTGCCGCTGTTGTTTTTCATGAAGTGACTGAAGCTGGGTTTTTTTCTGGAACCCATCACCAGCAGGTCGGCGTCATAATTGTTTACACAATTCTCGATAACCTCTACCGGACTGCCCACCTGTACATTAATACCGACTGCGATGTCTGATCTGGCCGAGGCCTGGATCAGGTTGGCGATGGCCATGCGCGCCTTGTTGCACAATTCATTATTCTGTTGCGCTTCATTCTCCCCGCCTGCCATACCGGCATCGCAGTTGATAGCCGAGACAATGGTGATGGCGGTTTTTTGCAGACGGGCCAGATGATAGGCCTCCTCGATGATCTCCATGCTGAAGGGCGTGATCTGCATGTTATTGTCGAGCCTGATCGCGACCAGGATACGATACGGCCTTTTTAGCTGGTTCTTGCGCCGGTATTCCGCCCACTGTTTGAGGCGTTGAAAATTATCCGGGGTAAAGTCGAACAGGTTGCGCACCGCACGGTAGGCCGGTTTCAACAGGTGCGTGACCGGTTTTTTGCGGCGGTTTTTTCCTGCGCACTTTTTCTTGAAACACATGATGTCATCAACCGGTATTTCTCCCTCCCACATGCCGAGCATCTCATACAGGTGGTCCATGTCGGTAAATCGCATCTCCGGGTTGGCATACAGGCAGGAGCCAACTACATAATTGAATGTCTCGCTCAGGTCCGGGTTATATTTTTGGGGCAACACGCAATCTTTTTTTATACGGCTGATCACGTCAAGCGTGGTATTACCCTCGCCAAAGGGCAGTTTGTTGGTGGTCATCTCGAACATCATCACCCCTAGCGAGAAGATGTCGCTGCGGATATCGTCGCGGATGCCGATGAATTGTTCGGGGGCGATATAACACGGCGTGCCCTTCGGCTCGTAAAATGATTCGTGGATCAGATCCGGCAGGTCGAGGTGATTGGCCAGCCCAAAATCGATCAGCCGAATCTCACCATCGGTAGTCACCATGATATTCGACAGTTTGATATCCAGATGGATAATACGCCGCTCGTGCAGTTTGCCCAGGGCAAAGACGATCTTCTTCAACAAAGAGACGGCCTCATCCTCGTTCAGGCAACCGTTGCTGGTCAGATGGGTCCAAAGGTCGACGCCCTCGATGTAATCCATCAACAGATATTTCTTGTCCCCGTCATGCACCACCTTCGGCATATAGGCATGGGGAAAGTCTTCCAGGAAAGGCGCCAGGCGCAGCTCATTCTCAAACGCCACCAGACTCACCGGATCCACCCCCAGACGCTGACGCGGCATCTTCAGGCTGTGTTGATTGCCATCCTTGTCCGTCACCAGATACAACACCGCCATGGCCCCCTCGCCAATCTTTTTCTCGATAGTAAATCCGGCCACATACTGGCCCGGTTCGAGTAAATCCTGGCTTAGATCCGGCGGATTGGGGGCAGTCATGGGGGCTCCGGTGGGGGGCTTGGTTTATTACCTTAGTAATTATCGGATGAGGGGGGATTTACATTAGGGGCTCGGCCTCGTCGGTGGGCTTTATTCCTGATTGTTTGGCTGGGGAATTGGTGGCAATGCGAGATGGCTGGTATTTATCACACATCAGTCTGTGTCGTCTTTGCGAGCGTTAGCGCTGCAATCTCCTGATGTTGGCTCCTGCCCTTTAAATTGAATCGGGCAGCCAAAGGCTGTCCAATTTTGTTCCAGACAAAATTGTGAAGGACCAAAAAGTATCCAAAAAGTCCTCCCCCTAAGATGGCGCAAGCATGTTGGCTTGGCCGGTTTTTTGTAATGAGGTTCACAGACGGGCCATCCATGGCCCGGCTGCGAACCGGCATCACACCCTAGAACCCCTTCGGGTTTCATTCGGCACTACTTCGCTACCGCTCAGGTCGTCCTTGATGCCCCTGATTATATTTTTCAAAAAACTGGCCAAGCCAACGCGCCATCGAAGGGGGCTGTCCCAGCGAACAGCAATCATGATTAAATAACAGTAGTAGGGATCGCTATAAAGGGCTACGACCCGAATGGCACTTACTTAAGCCAAAATGTAGG
>JAHEDB010000036.1 GCA_024641465.1 Chromatiales bacterium
AGGGCCTGCAGGCCGGAGGCGCAATTGCGTTGTACGGTCCAGGCCGGGACGTGCTTGCCACAACCCAGGCGCAGGGCAATGACGCGGGCGATATTCGCCTCATCGGGACCGGGCATGACGCAACCGACCACCACCTCATCGATATCCGACGGTTCAAAGGGTTGTCGAGCCAGCAAGGGCAGGGCGCAGCCGACGGCAAGATCCGCCGCCGGGAACGGCCCGGGTTTGCCTTTTGCCTTAAGAAAGGGCGTGCGGGACCCATCAACGATATAAACCGTCCGACCATTGCCATAGGCGTTTTGCTTTGTCGCCACGGAACGGTTGTTTACCGCGGGTGTATCTGCTGTCTCTGCGGGCTTTTTCTTTACTGTTGTTGTTTTTTTATCGGTCACCCTCAGGTCTCCTTACCAAGATTAAAAGGAAAATCGTCGACTTGAATTACATCACTACGCGCCGCTTCCGCATCACGCAAAGTTTTGGCTTCGTCCTTGCTTATAATACTCTCTGCCACGCCTTTATCAATCAGTGCATCCATACCACCAATCCCCGCATCAAAACCACGTGTTCCCTGACGCAAGCGTTTTTCGATGGGTTCGGCCCTGACGACTTTCTGCAAGGCATCTTCCAGTCGTCCAATCGGTTCATCCATATCCGTTGGAGCGAACATGCCGACGGTCAGACGATCACGCGTGGCTGAAGGGGTCAGGATGATATTTGCCACCTGGTGTCCCAGTTTGTCACTGGGCTGCATGAAGCAACGACCCCAGGGGAAGACCAGCCAGCGTAATACATACATGACGGGACGATAGGGCATGTTTTTCAGGAAGCCGTCCAGCGCCGTCTGGATGTTGTACAGGCAGCGATCACAACTCCAGCGTAACAGCGGAATGTCTTCCTTGGGGCGGCCCTGATCCTCAAACCGCTTTAACACCGCCGAGGCCAGATAGAGTTCACTGAGTACATCACCCAGGCGACCGGAGAGTTTTTCCCGGCGCTTTAACGAACCACCCAGGGTCATCAGGGCCACGTCGGAGACAAAGGCGAAGGCCGAACTCATACGGGTCAGCTTTTGATAATAGCGACGGGTGACGCCATGACCGGGTGTAGGAATAAGGTGCCCACCGGTCAAGCCATGGAACAGTGAGCGCCCCAGGTTACGGATCACGAAATAGACGTGTGCAGTGAAGGCGCGATCAAACTTGGTCAGTGATACCTTGTGATCGAGTTCGGCCATGGCCTCCATTTCCTGGAAAATATACGGATGGCTGCGGATCGCCCCCTGACCGAAGATGATCATGCTGCGGGTCAGGATGTTGGCCCCCTCGACCGTGATACTGATCGGCAGGGACTGGTAGATACGACCGATGGTATTGCGCGGCCCGAGACAGATCCCGGCGCCACCTTGCACGTCCATGGCATCATTAATAATTTGCCGCATGCCTTCCGTCAGGTGGTATTTGACGATGGCCGAGATCACCGAGGGTTTTTCCCCCATGTCCAGACCACTGAGGGTGAGGGTGCGGGCTGCATCCAGCATATAAGTGATACCGGCAATCCGTGCCAGGGCCTCTTCCACCCCTTCGAAGCGGCCAATGGGCATTTTGAACTGGCGGCGCACACGGGCATAGCCCCCCACCACACGACTGCACAACTTGCCGGCGCCGACGCTCAGCGCGGGCAGGGAGATCGAGCGACCGTCAGACAGGCATTCCATCAGCATGCGCCAGCCCTGACCGACGCGGTCCGGGCCACCGATGATCCAGTCCATGGGGATAAAGACATCCTTGCCCCAGTTCGGCCCGTTCATGAACACCATGTTGAGTGGCATGTGACGACGACCAATATGCACGCCCGGATGATCGGTTGGGATCAGGGCCAGGGTAATGCCGAGATTGTCCTTGTCACCCATCAGGTGGTCGGGGTCATAGAGCTTGAAGGCCAGGCCAAGGATCGTAGCCACCGGACCCAGGGTGATATAGCGCTTGTTCCAGGTCAGCTTGATACCCATGACGTTCTTTTTACCGTCAAAGTCCTGTTTACAAACGATACCGTAATCGGGAATGGCGCCGGCATCGCTACCGGCGTCCGGTGCGGTGAGGGCGAAACAGGGGACCTCCTGGCCCTTGGCGAGACGCGGCAGATAGTGATCCTTTTGTTGTTGGGTGCCGTATTCCATGATCAGTTTGCCCGGTCCCAACGAGTTGGGCACCATCACGGTCACCGCCGCCGAGATACTGCGTGTGGCAATCTTCATCACCACGGCGGAGTGGGCAAGATTGGTGTAGTCCAGCCCACCGTATTTCTTGGGGATGATCATGCTCATAAAACCGTTGTCTTTGATGAACTGCCAGACCTCCTTGGGCAGGTCATAATCTTCATTGGTGATCTTCCAGTCATCGAGCATTTTACAGAGCTGTTCCACTGGCCCGTCGATATAGGCCTGTTCTTCCGCGCTGAGTTTGGACGGTGGCACCGCGAGGAGTTTTTTCCATTTGGGTTTACCGCTGAACAGATCCCCGTCCCACCACACCGTGCCGGCATCGATGGCCTCGCGTTCGGTCTGAGACATGGCGGGGGTAACTTTTTTGAAAAGTTTCAACAGCGGTTCACTGATCCACTTGAGTTTGAAACTTTGTTCTGTGTTGCGGGTTTGATCGTCCATACTCATAATCCTTACCTAGAATGTTAGTTTGATTGACGCGTGTTTTGTTTGGGTGACGGACTGTTTGATGAGTCCTTTTCGGCAGAGATATCAATTTCGACAGTCTTAAAGGTTGGAAATTCATTATTCTTTGCCGGCTTGACTCGCTCATGTGATGTCTTTACATAGCAGTCATTCAGGTCGTTACAATAAACCTCTTCGTTTTCCCACGGCAGTCGCTTATAGATGCTGACGTCGTCCAGCCCAAAAAATGGATATTTGATAATGTCGAAATAGGGTGAGTAATCAAAATCCTTGGGTGTATACAGTCGGGGATTACGCTGGAACAGGCGGATCTTGCCGTTTGGTGTTTTTTCCGCAAAGGGCATGATCGGGAACTTCACCGAGTGAAAGGCCTCAGCCAGCATGGTCGAACAAACGGTGCGGGTCTGTTTGCCGGGATGCTTGGCGAACAGGCTGGAGCGCCAGCGGCGCGGTAAGAATGAATAGGGAAACATAAAGCGCAACAGGTCGAGGATCTGGCGTACATCATAATCCATACCGATCTGATTGATGGCATAGGCAATGACCTGCATCGCATCGATAGGTGACAGGTTCTTGGGCCGGCAAATCCGGATATGTTCATCTTTATATTTGTCGATACAACTAATGATGGTGCCCTCGCCGAGCAGGGCCTCAATCACCAGCTGGTCATGCGGGTCGCCTTTATAATTGGCACTGACCCTGGCGCGCAGGATCGGGTTATGGATATCGTGCAGACGACCGATGTAAAGCATGGAATGGGTCCATGGACTCTGGGTGGCGAGTTTGATGACCTCGGAGACATGACTGCGTCCCTCGGTGAGCAGGACATCGCAGGGACGCAACTCATAGCAAAGCCGATCAAAGTCATACAGGGGGGTGCTGTTGGGCGCCGGCGGCTCTTCCTTCATTAGCGATTGGGTAATCCACTGGCTGATCTTTCTTCTCAGACCAATCTCCATTTTATCCTCATTATATATATGCCCAAGTCAACCATTTGAGCTTGCATACTCTTATAAATATAGCTTAGTGCGTGATCAGTATAATCAAGCTGTCAACGATAAAAATTAATACAGGTCAAACAGCTGCATACTTATCGGCAAGTTTGATCGCGGTCTCAAGACTGTTTAATGAAGTATAAAAATGCGGGGAATAGCGGACGCCACCGCCACGAGAAGCACACATGACACCTAGGCGCATCAAATGCTGGTACAGGGTGATTGATTCAATATTATTGTGGGTAAAGGTGACGATACCGGCATAACGGCCGTTTTGAGTTGATGTCATGATCCGCAGGTTTTGACTTTGTTGTATCAACTCAAAGATCGCTTCAGTGCGACTGAGTAAGGTCTGCTCAATCTTGTCCATACCGACCTCCAATAACAGGGAGATGCTCGCACGCAGGGCATGGCTGCACAACATATTGGGGCTGCCACATTCAAAGCGCCGCGCCGTGCTGGCGGGTTGCCAGTCGCTGCGGGAAAAGTCATGGGCATGTTCCACCATGTGCCAGCCGTACTGATGTAATTGCAGTTGTTCGCGTAACTCGGCACGACAATAAAACAGCGCCAGCCCTTCCGGCCCCAGCATCCACTTGTGGCCATCGGCCATAACAAAATCGGCCTGGCAGGCCTGCACATCAAATTGCACCGCGCCGATACTCTGGATGGCATCGACACAGAACAGGATCTGGTTTGCTCGGCAATGTCGGCCGAGGGTGTCAAGATCCATTCGCAACCCCGAGGCATATTGTACGGAACTGATGGCGAGCAGGCGGGTGCGGTTGTCGCAGGCATTGATCAGGGCAAGCTCGGGTGTCGCGGCGGAATACAGATCGACCTTTTTCACTTCAACCCCATAGCGGGCCAGTGACTCCCAGACGATCCGGTTGGAAGGGAATTCCTCATCGCTGATCACCACATTGTCACCGGCCTGCCAACTTAAGCCATAGGCCACCACGGACAGGGCCTCCGAGGTATTTTTTAACAGGGCGATATCGTCTTTAGATGGGGCGTTGATCAAACCGGCGAGCATCGACCGCAGCTCGGTTTCATGTTCCATCCATTGCAGATAATTCTTAGAACCGATAGTCGCGTTTTCCTCGGCAAAGTCCTGCACGGCCTGTTTGGTGCGTTGCGGCCAGGGGGCGACGGCGGCATGGTTCAGATAAATAATATCCTGCTGTAAACCAAATTCCCTGCTGGCATGTTCATCAATATGCATGATTGTTTATTTTTAAGTTGGTAAACTAGGCACGTTAATCCCAGTAAAACAGGCGTGAACCATACTGGTGCAATACCCGAACGCGAAGAACCGTATGTGTGCATTATCGTTATACTTCTGTTTAGTATAGTCAACAAGTAGTTGAAAAGTAATGAATATAAAAGTTGGCATCTTAATTGCCGTATCTGATTCAAGATACTGGATTTTGTTTGTAAACCATGGCTGAGAAACTCAGGGTGATGCTGGTCGATGAAGACCCGGGCCGCTCCGCCGTACTGGAAAGGGCGTTGCAGGATAACGGTTACGATGTCGTGGCGCGTATCGGCACCAAAGAGGATTTGCTCGGTCGGGTCCGCACCATACAGCCAGACATGATTATTATCGATATGCAGTCGCCGGATCGGGACACGCTGGAATCCATGCATACGATCAATCGTGAACAACCCAAGCCGATTGTGATGTTTGCCGAGAAGAGTGACAAGGCGACTATCGCCGAGGCAGTCAGGGCCGGGGTCAGCGCCTATGTCGTGGATGGACTGAATGCCAGGCGTATCCAGCCGATCATGGAGGTGGCGATAGCGCGCTTCCAGGAGTTTCAGGCCCTGAAAGGCGAGCTGGCGAGGACCAAATCAGACCTTGCCGATCGCAAGCTCATCGACAAGGCCAAGGGCATCATCATGACGCAGCGTAAGTGCACGGAGGATGAGGCCTATAAGGCCTTGCGTAAACTGGCGATGGATCGGAATGAAAAACTGGCCGATGTCGCCAAAAGCGTCATCGAAGTGGCAAAACTTTTTATGTGAAGGGTACCTCTAAAAATTCAATTAAGCAGATGATGGCAAGGCGAAAACAAGCGAAAAAGCGCAGTTTACTCGAAGTAAATGAGCATTTTGAGCTTGATTTCAACGCAGCCAGCGCTGCTTCAGTGGATTTTTAGAGGTGCCCTAAAGTCTGTGACCCAACGGCGGGTCATGATAGACAGAGATTCTGACCGAAGCCGGTCGAAATGGGCAAAGGCGTCTAATCTTGCTGCTGTTTTTGCATCAAGGCTGGACGCTTTTTTGTTGGGAGAAAAAATGCTGCATGAAATAAAAGATGATGGAAAAGACTAAGCTGAAACTCGGATTTATCCCCCTGACCGATTGTGCACCATTGGTGATTGCAAAGGAAAAAGGTCTGTTTGACAAATACCGGCTTGATGTCGAACTGGTCAAAGAGGCCTCCTGGGCGAATATTCGCGACAAGGTGGCGATTGGAACGCTGGACGGGGCACAAATGCTCGCCACCATGCCGATTGCCGCCAGCCTCGGTATTGGTGGGATAAGCTCGCCCATGCTCACGGCCATGATGATGGATCTGAACGGCAATGCCATTACGGTTTCCAACGCCCTTTACGCAAGAATTCAAAAACTCGCACCGGATAGCCTGCAACAGCGGCCGATCACCGCCAACGGACTTAAAATTGTTATTGAAGAAAATAAAAGGGCCGCCGGTGAACGCATGCGCTTTGCCATGGTGTTTCCCACCTCGACCCACAACTACGAATTACGTTACTGGCTGGCCTCGGCCGGTATCGATCCCGACCGTGATATTGAACTGATTGTTATTCCACCTTCGCAGATGGTGGAGAATCTGGCATCCGGTAATATCGATGGCTTCTGTGTCGGCGAACCCTGGAACAGCCTGGCCGTGCAACAGGGACTGGGGCATACCCTGATTACAAAATACGAGATATGGAATAACAGCCCGGAGAAGGTCTTTGGTGTGACGCGGGAATGGGCTCAACAACACCCCGAAACACACAAGGCCATCCTCAAGGCATTGCTGGAGGCCGCGCGCTGGCTGGATGAATCGGAGGCCAATCGTATCGATGCGGCTGAACTGTTAAGCCGTGAAGATTACGTCAATGCCGATGCCGAAGTGATCAAGATGTCCATGACAGGTACGTTTTGTTATGGCCTGGAAGATGCGCCTGTACCGATGGATGACTTCAATGTTTTTCATCGCTATACAGCCAACTTCCCCTGGTTGTCCCATGCGGTCTGGTTTATGTCACAAATGGTTCGCTGGGGGCAGATTGCACAACCCCTGGCATTTGAAAAAATTGCCGCTGAAATCTACCGGCCGGATATCTACCGTGAGGTCATGCAGGAACTCGGCGAACCCTATCCCGTGTCTGATTATAAAAGCGAAGGCGTGCACGATAAGAAATGGACGCTAAAGGAATCCGCTCAGGCCCTGCAAATGGGCGCCGATGCCTTTTTTGACAAACAGGACTTTCATCACGATTCGCTTTTTGAATATCTTGCTGCTGTTAACATCAAACATCCCGTCTTCGATCTCGACAAACTTAAGTGACCCTTGATTAAGTTAGCTAGGTGCGCCCTGCGCACCACCAGGTGGTCTGGTGCGTGAGACGCACCCCACAGCATATTGTTCAGATATTCCTTTATCAACAGACCAGCGCCTTTACGCACATCAACGGTGCAGGCGATTCACTCAATGTAATATTAATGTGCACTAACATACGCCCACGCCGGTGTCATTTTGTTGGTATCTGTATGAAATACAACAAATATTATTGGCTAATGTAAAGCTGGTACGAGTTGTGCAATGTTACATACAAGCTGACCAATGGCGGTCAATAAATTTACTAACCCGATAGCCTGCGTTCGAATCCGGGCCATCACACCGGCACACAGTTGTGCCAAATGTTATGCAGACAATCGTTTCAGCATTGACTGCTCAACCGGACAAAGGCGTCCGTCCCTGTAGACATGCGAGTCATGCAGAGACGACGCCTTTTTTATTTGTTCAACAAAATGTTGGGGATAAAGATGAAAACCACGAGTTTAACCATGAAGAAGAAAACACACATGCAAGTGGTCACATATGGCTTGGCAGGTCTGATGCTCATCCTGGCCGGTATCCAGGCCGCGATGGCGGCGGTTGGCAAACCGGAAAAAGAACAATTGAAATTCGGTTTTATCAAACTAACCGATATGGCGCCGCTGGCGATTGCCTATGAAAAGGGTTACTTCGAAGATGAAGGTCTCTACGTCACCCTGGAGGCGCAGGCCAACTGGAAGGTATTGCTGGATCGCGTTATCGACGGTCAGCTCGATGGCGCACACATGCTGGCCGGTCAACCGCTGGGGGCGACCATCGGTTTTGGCACCAAGGCCGATGTGATCACCGCCTTCAGCATGGACCTCAACGGTAACGGCATCACCGTCTCCAACGACATCTGGCAACAGATGAAAAAGTACGTACCCCACAAGGACGGTAAACCAGTGCATCCGATCAAGGCCGACTACCTGAAACCGGTGGTCGACAAGTACAAGAAAGAGGGCAAGCCCTTCAAGATGGGTATGGTGTTCCCGGTCTCGACCCATAACTACGAACTGCGTTACTGGCTGGCCGCCGGTGGTATCCACCCGGGTTTCTATGCCCCTCACAAGGGTGATACCAGCGGCACCCTCAAGGCCGATGCACTGTTATCGGTGACTCCACCACCGCAAATGCCATCCACCATGGAGGCCGGCACGATTTATGGTTACTGCGTGGGTGAACCCTGGAACCAGCAGGCCGTGTTCAAGGGCATTGGTGTACCGGTGATCACCGATTATGAAATCTGGAAGAACAATCCCGAAAAGGTCTTTGGTGTCAGCAAGAAGTGGGCGGACAAATATCCCAATACGCATATCCACGTCGTCAAGGCCATGATCCGTGCCGCCAGGTGGCTGGATGATGGCAACAACAAGAATCGTCCTGAAGCCGTGAAGATCCTCGCCAAGAGCAACTATGTCGGCGCGGACTACAAGGTCATTGCCAACAGCATGACCGGTACCTTCGAATATGAGAAGGGTGACAAGCGCGAGGTGCCTGACTTCAATGTGTTCTTCCGTCATAACGCCACCTATCCCTATTACAGTGATGCGATCTGGTATCTGACCCAGATGCGCCGCTGGGGTCAGATCGCCGACTACAAACCGGATAGCTGGTACATGGATATCGCCAAAAAGGTTTATCGTCCCGACATCTATGCCCAGGCCGCGAAAGAGCTGATCGCCGAAGGCAAACTGAAGGCCAGTGACTTCCCTGACTTCGGCAGGGAAACCGGTTTCCGTCCGCCACAAAAAGAGTTTATTGACAACGTGACCTACGATGGACGCCAGCCCAATGCCTATCTGAATAAGCTGAAGATCGGTTTGAAGGGTAAGGAAAAGATTTAACGATGGATATTCACCCATCTATATCTTCTCCTCGCGGGGAGAAGGTATGGGCAGGGGATAAAGTACGAGAAGAACTGCACTGGAAAAATAGTATGTTAGTAACCAAGGAGTCATTATGACGACTGATGCTTTAAAAATACCTGACCTGTCACCGACCAAACTGCCTGGCAAGTTAGCCGGCTATGTGAAAGAACTGGCGGATAACTTCAATCCACAGGAATTACTCAAGTCTGTCATGGTGCCGTTGATCGCCTTCATCGTGTTCCTGCTGATATGGGGTGGAGCTGCATCCCAGGTTCACACCTCGCTCGGCACGGTGCCCGGACCCGTCAAGGTCTGGGAGCAGGCCATGGTGCTGGTGGATGAGCACTTTGAAGAACGCAACAAGGAACAGCGTTTTTATGACCGGCAGGAAAAACGTAATGCACAGACACTGCTAGAGGATCCCCATGCCGAGGTGAAAATCCGGCCTTATACCGGTAAACCGACCTTCTTCGATCAAATCTGGACCAGTCTGATCACGGTGGCAACCGGTTTTCTGATCGCGTCACTCATCGCCATTCCGGCGGGTATCATCTGTGGCCTGAGCCCGATCTTATATAGCGCCTTCAATCCGCTAATCCAGATCTTTAAACCGGTGTCGCCACTGGCCTGGCTGCCGATAGTCACCATCATCGTCAGTGCCGTGTATGTCAGCCAGGACCCGCTGTTTTCCAAGTCTTATCTGACATCAGCCATTACCGTCACCCTGTGTTGCCTGTGGCCGACGATCATCAATACCACCGTCGGTGTCTCCAATATCAGCAAGGACCTGTTGAATGTTTCTCAGGTATTACGGCTGGGCTGGTGGACCAAGGTCTACAAGATCGTCATACCGTCATCTATCCCGATGATGTTCGCCGGTCTGCGCGTATCACTGGGGATCGGCTGGATGGTGTTGATCGCCGCCGAGATGCTGGCGCAAAACCCCGGCCTGGGCAAATTCGTCTGGGATGAATTTCAGAATGGCAGTTCTAATTCGCTGGCACGGATCATGGTGGCGGTATTTACCATCGGCTTCGTCGGCTTTGCACTGGACCGCATCATGCTGCTGGTGCAAAAGCGCGTCAGCTGGGACAAGAGCGCGGTATTGAGATAAACAGCATGTCATTGCGAGCAAAGCGAAGCAACCGCATGAAACCAGCAAAGACATTTTTTAAGCGTATAACGAAGATCAGGAGCACACAATGACCGAACATCTCATGCTGTCACAGGTCAGTATTGAATTTCCCACCGCCAACGGCCCGTTCAAGGCGCTGGACAATGTCAACCTGAATATTGCCAAAGGCGAATTCGTCTCCCTCATCGGCCATTCCGGTTGCGGCAAGTCCACGGTATTGAATATCGTTGCGGGATTATATGAAGCCACCACCGGCGGCGTGATCCTCGACGGCAGGGAAGTCAATGAACCGGGTCCGGAGCGGGCCGTGGTATTCCAGAATCATTCACTGCTACCCTGGCTCACTGCATACGAAAACGTCGAACTGGCCGTCAAACAGGTATTTAAAAAGAAAAAGTCCAGGGCGGAAATGGACGAGTGGATCAAATATAATCTCAACCTGGTGCACATGGACCACGCCATGCATAAACGCCCTGACGAGATCTCCGGCGGCATGAAACAACGGGTCGGTATCGCCCGCGCCCTGGCCATGGAACCCAAGGTATTATTGATGGATGAACCCTTTGGTGCATTGGATGCATTAACGCGAGCCCACATGCAGGATTCTCTCATTGAGATCCAGGCCCGCCTGAATAATACCGTAATCATGATTACCCATGATGTGGATGAAGCTGTGCTGTTGTCAGACCGAATCGTGATGATGACCAACGGCCCGGCCGCCACTATCGGTGAAATATTACAAATCGACTTGCTGCGGCCACGCAACCGTGTCGAACTGGCCGATAACCTCCAATACAATCACTACCGAGCCGAGGTATTAAAATTCCTCTACGAACGTCAACATCGAGCGGAGAGTGATGCTGAAAAAAAGTCTGAGCAGGACAATGTGACACCGATTGGGAAGGGTAAATCCAAAGCGGCTTGATTGGCTCAGCATGAACGCC
>JAHEDB010000407.1 GCA_024641465.1 Chromatiales bacterium
AGCGCTGTTCACCGATCAGGTGACCGAGACGTTGCAGGGTATAGGCGGCAATGCCATTACCGGCCGGGGTGGATTCATCGCTATAGGGTTTGGGGCGGTGATAGAGTGCTTCATGGTCATCGGCGGTGAAATAAAAGCCACCGTGCTGTCGGTCTTCAAAGTGGTCGAGCAAGGTGTCCGCCAGGGCCACGGCCAGGTGCAGGTCATCGCTATTCCAGCGAGTCTGTAAAAACTCCAGGATGGCGTCGATCAAAAATACATAATCATCCAGATAGGCATCGAGCCTGGCCCGGCCATCCTTGCAGGTCGCCAGCAAGCGGCCATTCTTGTATAAGTTTTGACGGATAAAGCCAAGCGCCCGTTGCGCCGAGTCGATAAAGTCCTGTCGTTGCAAGCGGCGACCGGCGATGGCCATGCCCTTGATCATCAGCGCATTCCAGCTGGTAAGGACCTTTTCATCGCGGCCGGGATGGATGCGTTGTTCACGCACACCCAGGAGTTTTTGTCGGGCGCTGTTTAACAGCTCGTGCGCCGCTGCGGCCGAGATATTCAATTTCTCCGCCGTTTGCGCCAGCGTTTTATACACATGCAGGTGCCAATGGCCTTCAAAGTTGGCCGGGCGATTCAGGCCGTACACGGCGGCAATGATTGTGTATTCCTCGGGCGTAAGGTGTTGCTGCACCTCGGTCGGTGTCCAGACATAGAAGCGACCCTCCTCGCCCTCACTGTCGGCATCGAGGGTCGAGTAATACGCACCTTGCGGTGACTGCATCTCACGCAGGGTCCACTCGGCGGTCTCCTCGACGATACGTTTGAAATCGGCCTCGCCATCGATTGCCCAGGCATCGGCATACAAGGCCAGCAGGGGGCCGTTGTCGTAGAGCATTTTTTCGAAGTGGGGAATCATCCACTTGTCATCCACCGAGTAGCGGCAAAATCCGCCCCCCAGCTGATCATAGATCCCCCCTGCGGCCATGGCGTGCAAGGTCAGCCGGGCCATGTGCAGGGACTCGGTGTCGGGACTGGCCTGATCACGGGTCGCGGCCCAATGTCGCAGCAGGCGTTCCAGACTGGTCGGGTGGGGGAACTTGGGCGCTTTACCAAAGCCGCCGTGCTCCCGATCAAAATTTCTGCCCAGCTCGCGCCGTGCCTGATCCAAAGGGGCCGGGGAGAGGGCGCCGGGATCGGCCGGTTGCCGCCCCTGTTGCAGGGCGTTGATGAGCGACTGGTTCTGTTCACGGACCTCTTCCCCATGTCGTCGGTAGTAGACGACAACCTGCTCCAGCACGTCGGTAAAGGCCGGCATGCCGTGGCGCGGGCCATTCGGAAAATAGGTGCCGACGAAGAATGGCGTCAGGTCGTCGGGGGTGAGGATGGCGGTCAGCGGCCAGCCCCCGGCGCGTTGGTTGAGCAGCTGGTGGGCCGCCTGGTAGATCTTATCCAGGTCGGGGCGCTCCTCCCGATCAACCTTGATATTGATATAGTGTTGGTTCATTACCGCGGCGGTGGCGGGGTCCTCAAAGGACTCGTGGGCCATCACATGGCACCAGTGGCAGGCCGAATAACCGATGGACAGCAAGATGGGCTTGTTCTCTCGTCTCGCAAGAGTGAGTGCTTGCTCACCCCAGGGCCACCAGTCCACCGGGTTATCGGCATGCTGTTGCAGGTAGGGGCTGGTTTCATCGGCGAGGTGGTTTTGCGGCATAATTAAATCCATATTAGGATTGTCAACTATAATGAAACCGGTGCAGGCTGTCACGCCAGCCCGGTTTTTTGCCTGGCATCGACTGACTTGGTCGCTTCACCACACGAAGATGCACGACCCGGATGAACACGGTAACATGTGCAGCCTGGAACGGACTAACAACTATAAAGACACCATGTCGAATATTTTAATCACCGGCGCGACCGGATTTGTCGGCCAACGGCTGTTGGCCATGCTCAATGAGCGTGGCCATCAGTGCCGAGCCGCCGTGCGACGCGCCAGCAGTTCCGTTGATGTCGCCAGCGAATCGATCGTGGTCGGTGATATCGATGCCAACACAGACTGGTCAGCCGCCGTGCAGGACATCGATACCGTGGTCCACCTCGCGGCCCGTGTCCACGTCATGCATGATCAGGCCGACAACCCCCTGGCGGAATTTCGCAAGATCAATCTCGATGGCACCTGTTCGCTGGCGCGGGCGGCGGCCCAGGCCGGGGTCAAGCGCTTTGTCTATATCAGCACCATCAAGGTCAATGGTGAAGTTACCAAAGACAAACCCTTTCGCGCCGACAGCATACCAGCACCATCCGACCCTTATGCCATTGCCAAGTGGGAGGCGGAAAAGGCCCTGCGCGAGATCAGCCAACAGACCGGCCTGGAGGTGGTCGTGATCCGCCCGCCACTGGTCTATGGTCCCGGTGTGAAGGCCAACTTTCTCAATCTGATCAAGCTGGTGAGAAAACACATTCCCCTGCCACTGGCCGGTATCGACAATCAACGCACTCTGGTGGCGCTGGATAATCTGGTGGACCTGATCATTTGCTGTTGTGTACACCCGGCTGCGGCGGGCCAGGTGTTTCTCGCTGGCGATGATGAAACCGTTTCAACGGCCGAACTGATTAACCGGATTGCCAACAGTCTTGGCCAGCGTTCACCGGTATTTTTCTTTCCGCCGGTCATCATGGCCTGGGCCGCTGGCCTGCTGGGCAAACAGGCGGTGTGGAAACGCCTGGCCGGATCCCTCGCGGTGGATAACAGCGCGGCCAAACAGCGGCTGGGCTGGAAGCCGGTGACGACCATGGATGAAGAATTAACACGTATTGCCGCCAGTATGGGCGGCTCTCATCATTAACATGATTTTATTTTGCAGGTGACCCATGGTTGTTGATTTTGATCCCGTTGCGTTTCGTGTCTTTGGCTGGCCCATCCATTGGTATGGTCTGATGTACCTGACCGGCTTTGCCACCAGCCTGGCGCTGGCGCGTTATCGCATTGCGAAAAAGATCATCGACTGGAAACCCA
>JAHEDB010000408.1 GCA_024641465.1 Chromatiales bacterium
CCCGCAGGAGATGACCCGCTGGATACCGCCGCAACTGCCGGATACCTATCACCTGAGTTTCATCGACTTTTTTCGTTACAGCACCATCGGCCAGTTACCGGCGGGCTATAACTATGATGCCCTGACCATGGCGACACCGCTGGACAACATGCGAGTCCACATCAGCCTCGGTGAAACGGTGTCCGACATCAAGGCCAATCAGATCGTCATGGGCGAGATCGCCGGCAAGGGTTGGGAATGGATCAACCTTATGTTCCTGCTCGGTGGTCTATGGTTGATCGTCAAACGGATCATCACCTGGCACATCCCCCTGACCCTGCTGGCGGGTCTGGGCTTGATCGCCACGATCAGCCATCTGCTGGCGCCGGACCATTGTGCCCCGCCCCTGTTCCACCTGTTCGGTGGCGCGACCATGCTGGCGGCATTTTTTATCGCCACCGATCCGGTCACCGCCAGCACAACGGTCAAGGGCCGTATGCTGTATGGATTTTTTATCGGCCTGCTGATCTACATCATCCGCGTCTGGGGCGGCTATCCCGATGGCGTCGCGTTTGCGGTCCTGCTGATGAATATGGCCGTACCGACGATCGACTATTACACCCAACCACGGGTCTTTGGTCATGACAGGAAATAACAATATGCAGCTCGTACGCAACATGGGCATCAGCGCCATGCTGCTCGGCCTGTTCGCGATCAGCGGCACCGGGATAGTCGCCTATACCTATGAAAAGACCAAACTGCGCATCGCCGAAAACGAACGCGCCACCATCGTCAACAGCCTGCATGCGTTGATCGAGCCCAGGGAACATGACAACGACCTGTATGCCGATCTCATTCTGGTCAAGGATGAAAAGTTACTCGGCACCCCTGAGCCGGTCAATGTCTATCGGGCTCGCATGCAGAATAAACCGGTTGCCGCGATCATCAACTCCGTCGCCCCCGACGGCTACAGCGGTGATATCTATTTGCTGGTCGCGATCCGCTACGACGGCACCCTGGCCGGGGTGCGGGTGGTCAAACACCACGAGACACCGGGGCTGGGTGATAGTATCGACATCGAGCGCTCCAACTGGATACTCAGTTTCAACGGCAAATCATTAAGTAATCCGGTAGAAAAAGACTGGCGCGTCAAACGTGATGGAGGGCCCTTCGATCAAATGACCGGCGCCACCATCACCCCACGGGCCGTGGTCAAGGCAATCAAAAACACCCTCGGCTATTATGCAGCGAATAAAGACCGGCTATTCAACACCCCATCAGTCAAGGCAAAGGAGTAGCAGACATGAGCGACTATCGACAGATCATCCGCGATGGCATGTGGACCAACAACGTGGCCTTTGTGCAGATCCTCGGCATGTGTCCTCTGTTGGCGGTGTCCAACACCGTGGTCAATGCCCTCGGTCTAGGCCTCGCCACCACCCTGACCCTGGTGGCCACCAATGGCATCGTCTCGATGATTCGCAACGTGGTACGACCCGAGATCCGTATCCCGGTATTCGTGCTGATCATCGCCTCAGTGGTCACCGCCATCGAACTGGCGATGAACGCCTGGTTCCATGAGCTGTATAAAATCCTCGGCATCTTTATCCCCTTGATCGTCACCAACTGCTCGGTCATCGCCCGCGCCGAGGCCTTCGCCTCACGCAACACCGTCGGACACTCACTGGCCGATGGCCTGTTCATGGGCCTCGGCTTCACCACCGCGCTGATCCTGCTCGGCGCCATGCGCGAAGGCCTCGGCTTCGGCACCCTGCTGGCGCAATCGCACCTGATGTTCGGCGAGGCCGCGCGTGGCATGAAGATCGTCCTGTTCGAAGACTACAAAGGCTTCCTGCTCGCCATCCTCCCCCCCGGCGCCTTCCTCGGCCTCGGCCTGTTGATCGCATTAAAAAACATCATCGACAAACGCATGGCGGCGAGTAAACCCGCTGCAATTCCGGTTGTATCTGCCGAAGCCAGCGTGTAACAGATATATCTATTATTTGAACCAAAAAAATAGAACCGCCAAGAACGCAAAGAACGCAAAGAACGCAAAGAAAATCAATAATTACTTGGCGTCCTTGGCGTCTTGGCGGTTAAAATTAATTTTTAGTGCAATAAATTTAACCTGCCACAAAAAATGCATAAGTCATGAACAAGGAAAAGCGCGCCGAGATCTACAAGCGCCTCAAAAAACACATTCCCGAGCCCACCACGGAACTGAACTACGAAACCCCGTTCCAGTTACTCATCGCCGTGATCCTCTCAGCGCAAGCAACAGATAAAGGCGTCAACAAAGCCACCGGCCCGCTGTTCAAGGATGCCGGCACACCGGAGCAGATGCTTTTCCTCGGTGAGAAAGGTTTGAAGAAATACATCCAGACTATCGGCCTGTTCAACACCAAGGCCAAAAACGTCATCAAGACCTGCGAACTGCTGATTGAAAAACACAAGGGCCAGGTCCCGGAAGATCGCGATGCGTTAGAGGCCCTGCCGGGTGTGGGTCGTAAAACGGCAAATGTGATCTTGAATACCGCCTTTGGTCATCCGACCATTGCCGTCGACACCCACATCTTCCGCGTCTCCAACCGCACCGGCCTGGCGCCCGGCAAAAACGTACTTGAAGTGGAAAAGAAACTGATCAAGTTCACACCCGAGCAATATAAACAGGATGCGCATCACTGGTTGATATTGCATGGACGGTATACGTGTATAGCGCGGAAGCCGCGGTGTGGTTCTTGCGTGATTGAGGATTTGTGTGACTTTAAAGGTAAGGTAATCGATTAAGCCGTCATTGCGAGGCCCGGTTTTTGGGCCGCGGCAATCTCCTGATGTACCTCCTACCTTTTTAATGGAATCGCTACCGCGATACTGGATGTTAAGTCCGTTCTCGGACGGACTTAAAATCACAGCATCGCGTAGTGATTCACTTTGAAAAACAAAACACCACCCTCACCCTAGCCCTCTCCCTGAGGGAGAGGGAATAAATCGACCGACAACAACCGATCGATATCCAAACT
>JAHEDB010000409.1 GCA_024641465.1 Chromatiales bacterium
GGCTTGTGGAATAAGTCTTGACACACTTGGGGACCATGCTCTATCTTCTCAGTACGAGTTTAGAATAAGTCTAAATTTTAACCGCTCGAAAGGGCAACGTATTAACAACTAAACGGAGGATCTGTTTATGGCAAATCTGAAAGGTAGTAAAACTGAAAAGAGTCTGAAGGATGCCTTTGCGGGTGAATCACAGGCTAACCGTCGTTACCTCTACTTCGCAGCCAAGGCCGATGTAGAAGGCTACAACGATGTCGCAGCGGTTTTCCGCTCCACGGCAGAAGGTGAAACCGGCCACGCCCACGGCCATCTGGAATACCTGGAAGCCGTCGGAGATCCCGCTACCGGTCTGCCCATCGGCAGCACGTCAAACAACCTGAAGGCCTCGATTGCCGGTGAAACCCACGAGTACACCGACATGTATCCGGGTATGGCCAAAACGGCCCGTACCGAAGGCTTTGACGAGATCGCGGATTGGTTTGAAACCCTGGCCAAGGCCGAGCGTTCACACGCCAACCGTTTCCAGAAGGCACTGGATAGTCTGGACGGTTAATCCGGTCAGATATAAGGCCGGGGGTAAACACCCCGGCTTTAATTTTTTATCTCTTAGCTTTTTTCAATTGAATTCAATTACAGGGGCAAAGTCATGAGCGTCAGAGAAGGCAGCCTGGGTGCACCCACACGTCATCCGCTTGATTGGCAGAGCGAGGATTTCTATAACGAGCAATCACTGTTCAAGGAACTGGAACGCGCATTTGATATCTGTCATGGCTGTCGCCGTTGCGTTAGCCTCTGTCAGTCCTTTCCGACCCTGTTTGACCTGGTGGATGAATCCAAGTCCATGGAAGTCGATGGCGTAGCAAAACAGGATTACTGGAAGGTCGTCGATCACTGTTACCTGTGTGACCTCTGCTATATGACCAAGTGTCCCTATGTCCCACCCCACGAGTGGAACCTGGATTTCCCCCATTTAATGTTGCGTGCCAAGGCCTTCAAGTTTAAAAAGTCGGGGGCCAGTACACGCGATAAAATTCTTACCTCCACCGATACCGTCGGCAAGCTGGCGAGTATCCCGGTGGTGGTGCAAACGGTCAATGTGGCCAATAGCATTAAACCCATGCGTAAGATCCTCGAAGCGACCCTTGGCGTTCATGCCGAGGCCAAGCTGCCACAGTATCATAGCTCGACCCTGCGCAAGCGTCTGGCCAATCATCATTCATCACTCGAAGCCCAGCCCGGTAACACGACACGCGGCAAGGTGGCCCTGTTTGCCACCTGCTATGGCAACTATAACGAACCCCACCTGGGTGAAGACCTGTTGGCGGTGTTTGAACACAATGGTATCCCGGTGACCCTGGCGGAAAAGGAACAATGCTGCGGCATGCCCAAGCTGGAACTGGGTGATCTCGAAGCCGTACAGAAGGCCAAAGAGGCCAATATCCCGGTACTCGCCAAACTGGTTGACGCCGGCTGGGACATCGTTGCGCCGGTTCCTTCGTGTGCTCTGATGTTCAAACAGGAACTGCCCCTGATGTTCCCCAATGATAAGGATGTGCAGAAGGTCAAGGCTGCTATGTATGACCCCTTTGAGTATTTAATGCTGCGGCACAAGGATGGCAAGCTGAATACCGAGTTTAAAAATCCACTGGGCAAGGTGGCCTACCATGTGGCGTGTCATCAACGAGTCCAGAATATCGGTATGAAGACCCGCGACATACTGCAATTGGTGCCCGGTACCACGGTCGAGCCGATAGAGCGATGCTCCGGTCATGATGGCACCTACGCAGTGAAAAAGGAGTTTCACGAGGCATCGATGAAGATTGCCCGGCCCGTGGTCAATGAGGTGAAACAGGCCGAGGTCGATCACTATGGCAGTGACTGCCCCATGGCGGGTCATCAGATCGAGAATGGCCTGCGTGATGGCCGCCAACCCGAACATCCCTTGAGCCTGCTACGCAAGGCCTATGGTATTTGATCAACGAATTTGCAGGTAAAGAAAAATGGCCAAACTAACACGCGATGATCTGTTCAGTCTGGAAGAATACGCCGAGCAACGGTCCGAATTTCGTGCCAGGGTACTGGCGCACAAGAAAAACCGTAAGGTCCACCTGGGCGAGAACGTCACGCTGTATTTTGAGGATCGGCTGACCATCCAGTATCAGGTCCAGGAGATGCTGCGTATCGAAAAGATTTTTGAAAAGGCCGGTATCCAGGAGGAACTGGACGCCTATACCCCGCTAATCCCGGATGGTAACAACCTCAAAGCCACCTTTATGGTGGAATACGAGGATGTGGAGGAACGCAAAGGCGCCCTGGCCAAGTTAATCGGTATCGAGGACAAGGTATGGGTACGGGTCAAGGGCTTTGATAAGGTTTACGCCATTGCTGATGAAGACCTGGAGCGTGATACAGCAGAAAAGACCTCTTCTGTCCATTTTATGCGTTTTGAACTGACGGCACAGATGGTAAAGGCAGCCAAAGTAGGGGAGGAAATGGCTATCGGTGTCGATCACGAGAATTATTCATATGCAGCTGATCCCCTCGTCAAACCCATTCGTGATTCACTGGTTGCCGATTTTGCTTAAAGGCAACAGCACGGGGTGTGAGTATCAGGATAAATATCTCACCAATTCGTCAAACTGACTGATGTAAACCAACGGCTATGCCTGTCGGGGTGTTTGACACACCGACGTCGATCTAACTAATTGAAACTAATGAGTTAACATCTATAAACGTCAGTACAGACAAAGATAGCTTTTATAATGGGTGTCGGATTATTTAACATCTTTATTTGTAGTGTGTGATATTTTCATATAAATCATGCAGTTAAAAAATGGCAAGGTACTTGCTCACATTTTAGGTAGCTGATGTATAAATAAAGGTGTAGTTGTATGTTTATGAACGATGGTCAAGCAGAACAAAGCGGTGCCGAATGGAGTTTTGACTATTCCGCTGGTGACAATAATGTAAATAAGACAGTAGAGCTCAATGATTATCAG
>JAHEDB010000410.1 GCA_024641465.1 Chromatiales bacterium
AAGAGGCCGATTTTTGGTCCCAGCAAAACCATGCGTGGCATTTTTGCCGCAGTGCTCGTCACACCGATTGCCGCCCACTTCATGGAAATCAACTGGTTCACCGGCTTTCTGATCGGCCTGTATGCCATGCTGGGCGACCTGTTCTCCAGCTTTATCAAACGCCGCAAGGGTTATGAACCGAGTGAAATGGCCTTTGGCCTGGATCAGGTACCGGAGTCCCTGTTCCCTTTGCTGGCCGTGATGTCGACTTTTAATTTCAATATGTTCGAGGTCATCGCCATCATCACGCTGTTCGCGGTGGTGGAACTCATCCTGTCACGCATCCTGTTTTTTCTGCATATCCGCCTGCACCCTTACTAGCCACTTGCCAGTAACCGCGAGCCACCCTTCATTCCGCACTGCGCACCAGCCTATGCAGAGTGACCTCCGGCGGACAATTGAAACGCACATCCACCAGACAGGAACCGGCCCCCGCCGAGGTATATCCCTGTAACCGTTCATATTGCCAGGGCCCCTTACACACCGCACGCGAGCAGCGTGCGTTGTAACTCAGGGCCGTACCACCCGGCAGGCAGATCTGGCCACCGTGGGTATGGCCGCTGAGCATAATATCGAAATCGGTATAGGCGGCATGATGGTAGATCTCCGGTGAATGCGACAACAGAATACTCACCATATTATCCGGCACCTGTTCCGAGGTTCGCTCCAGGTTATCGGCACGGTAATAATGCGGGTCATCAATCCCCGCGAGGTATATTTGCCGATCGGCACGACTTAAGGGTATGGCCTCATTGAGTAACAGGCGCATGTCCATCTGCTCCAGATCCGGCACCATACGGATGGTGTCATGATTACCCAGCACGGCATAGACCGGTTTGTTGATGGCGCTTCGCAGGGTTTGCATGCCCTGTAGGGCGGGTCGGTAATCGCCATAGGTGCGGGCGCGCAGGTCACCGGTGATCACACAGATATCATACTCCAGCCCGCTGATGGCCTCTGCGATAGTCGCCGGCATATCCGCGGCCATGTCCAGGTGCAGGTCGGTGAGGTGCAACAGGGTAAAGCCGTCAAATTCTACCGGTAGGTGGTCGAGCCGGAAGGTATGGTGTTTGACCTGAATGCGGCGGGCGTTACGCCTGCCCCGGCCGTGCAGCAAAAACAGCCGCAGGGTGTGGCGCATCAAGCCATGCACCGATGTCCAGTTTTCGATATGGAAAAAATTGCGGCCCTGACCAAAGACCCTGGCCTCGTTGACTTGCTCGATACCGAGTCGTTGCTTCAGGTGCCAGCGCGCCACCCGTTTCTGCAAGTAGGCCAGGACCGCATGTTCATCAAGAAACGTCACCCGTGATTATTTTGCCCCCGGATTGACGCAGTTATACACATCAAAGGTCTGCTTGCCGTCCTTGATGGGGCTGCTCGGTACAATGCTGTCCGCCTTGCCATCCATCTCGATGGCGGTATTACGCGCCAGGTTTTCCAGTTCGCGTTTGACCTTGTCTTCATCGCGATCAAATCCGGCAATCTTGTCCTTCAGGGCAACATTGACCGTACCGATCTTTTTACAGGTCTTGACATCGGCCGGTGTCACAATCCGGATCTTCTTACCATCATCGGATAATTCGACCCAGGTGCATGCGGACACAAACAAACCGGCCACGAGCAGAACAAGTACTTTTTTCATTTCTTAATCTCCTTCAACATTACATATTAATATAGGATAAAAATCAGTAGCGGCACGTAAAACAGGCCCAACAGCACCGTCAGTGAGGCAATATGGGCGGCAAACTCGGTATCCAGTCTTTCCCGCTGTGCATATATTAAGGTATTAAAACCCACCGGCGCCATACAACCGAGGATGACCGTGGTTTTGATCATACCGTCCAGCCGAAACACCGTCGTCAGCCCCAGACCAATCAGGAGACCGAGGCCGGGTTTGAGTAACAGAATGGCCAGTACCTGTCGGCTCCACAGTCGATGCAGATCCAGATAGATCCCCATCGCTACCACCACCAAAAGCATCACCAGATAACCGAGCCAGTAAATACCATCCAGGATCATTATCGGCAAGACCAGACCCAGTTGCCGACTGAGGATGACATAGAACAGGGCGATAAAGGGCGGGAAGGTGATGATTCGCTTTAGCATATATACCCACCGCGCCTGATCATGTCCGTAACGGCAGGCAATCGCACTGACCAGGGTCAGGATGACAACCGAATGGCCAAAGTCAAACAGGGCGACATAGATAAATCCCTCGCTGCCCCATACCGCAATCATATAAGGGTAAATAAATGACAGGTTGAGGATCATCGCACCTACGATAAATGAGCCCAGGGTGCGTGGCGCCATGTGCAGAAATTTACCGATAAGCAGCGCCGCAGGCCACATCAGCACCACTGTGGCGGCGGCATACAGGGGCAGACTGATATAGACCGGCCGAAATTCGATACGACTGAAGGCCGCGATGATCAGGCAGGGCAAGCCAAGATTGGCCACCAGTTTCAGAAACAGGCGGGCATGGCGGGTTTCGAGATAACCGCGTTGGCGGCCGACAAAACCGAGCACAAACATCAGCACGATGGGTAAGAGTTTCAAACCAATAACAATCATCAATAAACCTGAAACCTGCTTTAAACGAGATAACCCTCAACCCACCGATGCCGCATACCGATACGCCTTGTATACGCAAACGGTAAATGGCTCTATTTATTACATGGGCATCTCTAAAAATTCAATCAAGCAGTTGATGACAAGGCAAAAACAAGCGAAAAAGCGCAGTTTACATGGAGTAAATGAGCATTTTGAGCTTGTTTTTAACGCAGTCAGCGCTGCTTCAGTGAATTTTTAGATGTGCCCACATGCCATTATGCCACCGGATAGATGCAGCCACCCTACCTGACTGGACTATACTTTTGAGGCACAACACATTAAGGACCGATGACCATACCAAAAGACTCAAAACTGGGAATCATCCTCACCGGTGGAGGCG
>JAHEDB010000411.1 GCA_024641465.1 Chromatiales bacterium
CCAGTACCAATGGTACTTTTGTGAATGACAAAAAAGTTAGTTTGTATAAATTATCCAATGGTGATGTTGTCCGTATCGGTATGAGTAATTTTAAATTTCTGGATGATACCAACGATGATCCAGATGAGACGGCGCAGTTGCATAAAACCTGGATACCGGGGGTGTTTTATACCAAACACAAAAAAAAATCGACGGGTAAAAAAAACGCTAACAAAAAATCTTGAATTGTTAAATTTGATGGCGTGTTATGTTATCTGTTGATGGCTAATAGTGGCGTCGGGATATCTCATTTAATGCTTTACTAGCCCTTGCCGATAAACTCTTAATACCCTTGAGATATCGTTTCGACTATGCCGCTGGATTTGAATCCTGATTTAGACCGATTGTTTGCCAACCCAATGGCTGAGGTGAGCGGGGTATTCGAAGGGAAAAAGTATCGGTTAAAAATCGTAATCCCAGACTATGCCAGAAATGTTACTGATTTTTATCATGATGTGACGGGAATAAGTTTGCCGGACCTGTGTCGGCGTGTTGAGATTCCGTTTGGTTATAAACATTTTGGTCTGGTTTGTGAGTTTGCCGCACCCATCGAGTTGAAACTGCATGACGATGATATGGCGCTGGAGCAATCCGTTAAATCACTGGTCGATCGTATTGGCCCGGTGAGCATCAAGAATGCCTATCTGTCCTCACAACAACGCAGTATGGGGCATCGTAACCGGTTTCCCCACCTGAGTTTTCATGTTGATCGCAGCTCGAACCAACCCACGCCGTACTCGCTGTTTAGCCGTGACCCATTTGATCCGGAGCAGATAGAACCACGCACCGCTTCGACGTTGTTTGTCGCGAATATTGTGGCCTATCTGCAATTGATCAAGGAAAAACAGGCAGATTTCGCCACTGAAAAGGGTATCAGGACTTTGTATAACATTTTCGCAAAAACGGATATGTCCCAGGCCATCAACCGGGTTGTGCTGGAACAGGCCTGGAATGCGCCGCGTGGTACGGGCGAAATCTGTATACAGGATAATCGTACTGTGCAGCACGCCAGTTATTATCGCGATGCGGCTCGCCAGGGGTATAAGATAGGTGTGCGCTATGTGGGCTAAATAATCAGGCCGATTTAATCGTTTTGTGAAAAGTTGATCTGGCTTGGCGCCACGGCACCGCCGGAAATAATGAAACTCATGGCCTCATCAATCGTCCAGTTGGTGGATATCAATCTGTCCAGCGGGACTATCTCCAGATAACCGGAAGTCGGATTGGGCGTGGTCGGGACGTACACGGCCGCCAGCTCCTGTCCCGTATGTTTGTCTTTCAGTATTCGGGTGACAAATCCCACGGTCTTCATCTCCTTCGACGGGAATTCGATCAACACTACACGCTGAATACCATCCGGTTTTTGTTGCAGGGCAGAAACCAGTTTTTTGATCGAGCCATACACCGATTGAATGACGGGAATACGGTCGATGAGCCGTTCAGCCATGCCCAATACGCGTTTGCCAACAACGCGACTGGCTACCCAGCCCAGCAGGTAGAGGGCCAGTAAGGTAAAGGTAATGGCCAGGGCGGACTGGAACCAGGGCGATAGCAGCCAGTTAAATGCCGCTGGGCTTTTTTGCTGCAACAGACCGGACAGGGCCTTGACCCAGGGGCGACCGACCTCGGACAGACGGCTGAAAAAGAAATCAAACACCAGCCAGGTGATCCAGATGGGGATGACGGTTAGTATCCCGGTCAGCATGTAGCGCTGGACATGTAATGAGACAGTACGCGTTTGTCTGGTTTGCATGAGATTTATATTTTTGCAGGCAGAATATCGAGGGGCTATTATACTTGAATGTAGAACCGTAAAAATTATCTAAAACAAATAAATCTATGAATGAATACACTGTTATTTTAAGTCGCTTGCTTATCGCCGCTGTTGCCGGGGGCATTATTGGTCTGGAACGTAGTTATCACGGTCGGCCGGCCGGTTTGCGAACCCATACCCTGGTATGTGTCTCATCCTCCTTGCTGATGCTACTGACGGTTTTCCAGTGGGAGTTGTTGTCGCAGGTGCCGCTTGACACCCTGCGCGTCGACCCGACGCGCATGGCGCAAGGGATCATGACCGGTATCGGTTTTCTGGGCGCCGGGGTGATTATGAAGGAGAACCTGACCGTGCGTGGCCTGACCACCGCCGCCTCGGTGTGGATCACCGCCGCTATCGGCATCATCATCGGCATGGGATTTTTTGCCGCAGCTGGCACCGCAACGGTCATTACCTTGCTGGTGCTGAGTTCCCTTGGCTGGCTGGAGCGTAAACTCCGCTCCAGACGTTATGCCACGCTGATGGTGCGTTTTAAACGCGAAGTGGGTTTACCGAAGGCTGAACTAACTTCGTTGATCTCAAAACACGATATTAGTTATTACAGTCCGAGTTATCACCTGGAAGAAGAAGGGGCCGTGTTTCAATACAGCATGACGATCAATACCCAGAATACGGATAACTTCCACACCCTGGCCGAGAGCCTGACCCGGATGGATCAGATCATCGAGTTTAGTATTATGCCGACGGGGGATTAATTCACCGGTAGCCTGGCCCTGAGTGCATCTCGATCGAACCACCAGTCGTCACCGACCATCACCTCAATGATCTTTGACATCCGGGGCAGCAACTTTTCCGGCTGATCCAGTTCGAGCCGTTTGAGCCAGCTGTCAAATGCCTCTTGACCGCTGACGTTGCTATGGCGTTTGGCCACCTCGCCAAGGATATGGGTGGTGAGGAAGGACAGGCTCTGCTGTTTTTGTCCCGAAGTGCGCAGGCTGGCGATATAGTGCGCCGTGGCGGCGGCGACGGCCGCACCGTCGGCATTCTTCGGGGTATCATCAACGACGTGGTGCAGCATTACTACGGTAGTTTCCGCCTCTATCGGATAGGTCACCGCCAACCAGATCCCCTGTCCCAGGGCGCTGACCGAAGCCGCTTGTTCGGCCTGAT
>JAHEDB010000412.1 GCA_024641465.1 Chromatiales bacterium
TTGTCCAGTTCCTGAACAATCTCGCGGGGAGTCATGGTGGACATAGGGACTAGATTTCCAGTTCTTCGATGACGATGTTGTGGTTGGTATAGATGCAGATGTCGCCGGCGATATTCAAGGCCTTGTCGACAATTGACCTGGCGTCCAGTTCGGTATTTTCCAGCAGGGCGCGGGCCGCCGACTGGGCGAAGGGTCCGCCGGAGCCGATGGCGATAATGCCCTGCTCGGGTTCGATGACATCGCCGTTGCCGGTGATGATCAACGAGGCCTGGCTATCGGCCACCGCCAGCAGGGCCTCGAGGCGACGCAGGGTACGGTCGGTGCGCCAGTCCTTGGCCATCTCCACGGCGGCACGCACCAACTGGCCGGAGTGCTTCTCCAGCTTGGCCTCGAAGTATTCGAACAGGGTAAAGGCGTCGGCCGTGCCCCCGGCAAAACCGGCGATGACCTTATCTTTATATAGACGGCGCACCTTGCGGGCATTGCCCTTCATGACCGTGTTGCCCATGGTCACCTGGCCATCGGCGCCGATGACGACTTTATTCTTGTCTCGTACCGACAGTACGGTCGTGCCGCGATATTGTTCCACTGGATACTCCATTGAATGTGGGTCTGAGATTGTACACCAGTAGGGGGGTGGATAAAAAACCCTAAAAACCTCAACCACGAAGACGCGAAGGCACGAAGAAAACATTTACCTTGTTAACTTCATGCCTTCGTGTCTTTGTGGTGAAAAATCCCTTATAAAACGATATTGATCAGAAATACACCATGAGCCGACGGTGATGCTGCACCAAACGGCGAACAGGGTCGTAGCCTGTATGCAGCGAAGTGGAATACAGGTGATCGTGATACTTCGAGTTCGCGTTGCTGCATCCGGGCTACAAGAGGCACGCTTAATTTGATTTAAATTGTTGTCATGACGGGCGTGGGCGTTGGTTGAGCCGTATCAGGCTGGCTCTTCCAGTATGAAGTCATCGCTATGCGGTATCGTAAAGATGTTTTGCCGGTACTGTTCGGGAAGGGTTGTCAGTTTGCGTTTTGTCAGGTCGATCCAGGCGCCATCAACGGTAATGCGTGCTGCGATTTTGTCGTCTTGTTTTTTAAACTCGTGGACGAAGGTCCAGCGCGAGCCATCGGGCCGGGTCTTTTGCAGTTTGACATCGACGCAAATGGTTTCGCCCATATTGAGTTCCCGGTAGAAGATGGTTTCCTCACGAAACAACACCGGGCCAAGATTCAATTCAGCCAATCTGGCCAGATCGAGGTCGATGGCCTTTAACAGTTTTACGCGCAGGTGGGCTGCGTAATCGTTATAGGCGGAATGCCGCATGTGGCGATTGGCGTCGATGTCGGCCCAGCGCACTTCAAAGCTGAATGAAAATTCCTGCATGGTTATTCCTGTCTGTGGATTACACGTTGCCGAGGTATTGTCCCACTGTGTCCATCACCTGCTGTGGCGGGATGACACCGAGTCGTTTGCTGTAGATTACGCCTTTCGACGTGCCCTCCGCCACTACCCGCTCGCCTACCAGGACGGTATGCCGCATATCGAAGTTACGCTCATCCCAGCCGGTGACCTCCATGCGGACGGTATATCGCTGCATGGGCTTGAGGGCCTTTTTATATTTCATGGTGTGTTCGGTGATGATCGGCATCCAGCCGTGTCTGAGCATGGTCCTGGCCAGGCCGGTGCGGATGAACATGTCGACGCGGGTCAGGTCACAGATCGTCAGATAGCGACCGTTGTTCATATGCAGGTTGATGTCGAGGTCATTGGGCAGGACGATCATTTTCAGTTCGTTGATCGGTTTGATGTGCGGCAGGCGGGGTTTGAACAAGGATGACACCAGCAACCACAACATTCTGAATATTAGACTCATCGGCATTACCTCACTTAAGCATGAGCCGGATAAACAGTTCGCACCACAGCGCTATTAGCACGAATGTGCTGAAGATAAAGATACGGCGGCGTTTTAACAGCTTATTCAGGCGGATATGGATATAGGTATGCAGGCAACGGCTGCCGACAAACAGCCAGGCCAGCAGCACCGTTAGCAGATCGACGCTGGATGTGACATAGGCGAGCAGGCACACGACATAAAACAACACCGGTAATTCAAACAGATTGACGTAGTGTTGTTCGGTACGCAGCATGAATTCAGGCGGCTCACCGCCCTGGTTGTATTTGAAATAGGTGGCCTGCAGGCCGTGTTGTATGACGGCGCGCATTCGCACCCTGGCCAGCCGGATGGTGATATAGAAGGTCAGGGCGGCCATGGCGAACAGGGGGTAGAGAATCTGTATTTGTTGCATCCTTATTTTCCTTATGTTTGGTCCGTATTGGGACTATATTAGGTTATGCCATAATATGTTCAATAACATATTTAGAGATAGAGGATGTGTCTATGCCTTATAGTCCGGAACATAAACTACAGAGTCGGGAGCGTATCCTCGGCAGCGCGGTGCGGTTGTTTACCCGCAAGGGGTTTGATAACACATCGATCGATGAGGTCATGAGCGATGCGGAGCTGACCCGTGGCGCGTTTTATGCGCATTTCAAAAGCAAGCAGGACCTGTACGCCCAGGCGATTGCCAGCACCCCGGTGTTTTCGATCTTCGGCAAGACCAAACCGGACGGCCTGGAGGACAGTGAGTGGCTGACTAAACTGGTGAGTGGTTATCTGAGCCAGGTGCATGTGCAAAAGGCCGACCCGCCCTGTCCGTTGGCCTTTCTCGTCACCGACGTCGCGGTCAATGAACCGGAGGCGCGGCAGGCCTATACCGATGTTTATCTCAAGATGAACCAGTTGATCCGCGCCTACACCAGAAATTTTTCTCGCTGTGACAAGCAAACGGTGATGGCCGTTACCGCGATGATGATCGGCGGCGTGGCCGTGGCGCGAACCCTGTCGGATAGCAAGGCGCAGGGCGAGTTGTTAAAGAGTTGCCGGCAGGTGGCGTTGGATTTGTTGGGGG
>JAHEDB010000413.1 GCA_024641465.1 Chromatiales bacterium
GGCCAATTCCACTCAGGCTGAGAAACCAGCCAATCGCGCAGGCGATGATCAGCGGGTTGCGGGTCAACTCGCGCACAAAGGGTGCGATGCCGCGGAAGCTGGCCTTGCCCCAGACGATGAATACCGAAATACACATCAGATTGATCAAGACGATCATAAACCCGGCCATCAACGAACCGGCAGTCAGTCCCGCCGCGCCAAACAAACCTTGTGCCACGGAGAGGGCGATATAGGTATTGAATCGCACGCCGCCCTGGAAGATCGAAGTAAAGGTGGCATTACTTTCTGTTGTGCGCAGTCGATGTATAACAATGAGTACGCCCGCCGAGGTGAGTAGGGTGCCGCTGACGACGATCAGGATAGAGGGCCACGGGGTACCGACGAGGATCTGGGTTCCGAGTGTGCGGACCAGCAGGGCCGGGAGCAGGATGAAATAAGTCAGCTTTTCCATCCCTGCCCAGGTATCGTCGGAAAGAAACCGGATGCGTTTCAGACCATAGCCGACCAGGATGAGCAGCACGATCGGGGCAAGGGCGGTTGCAAAGGCGCTCACGAGTTAAAATGTCCGCTGAGTGAATCCGAACCAGCACACATGATTTGGCCCATCATTCGACCGCGAACAACTGACTGTCGATATCCTTAAACGCCTTAAACTCAATGGCGTTGCCACTCGGGTCGAGGATAAACAGGGTGGCCTGTTCTCCCGGCTGCCCCTTGAAGCGGATATAGGGCTCGATAATAAATTCCATATTCCGTTTGCGCAGTCTGTCGGCCAGCCGTTGCCAGTCGGACATTTCCAGCACCACGCCAAAATGCGGTACGGGCACGCCGTGGCCGTCAACGGCATTGGCATGCGACGCAACCTTGCCCTGTTTGCCAATATTCGGATTGACATGACACACCAGTTGATGACCATAAAGATTCAGGTCGACCCACTGCTCGGCAGATCGGCCTTCACTGCAACCCAGTACCTCGCGATAAAAGGTCCTGGCCTCGGCCAGATCCCTGACCTGAATGGCCAGGTGAAAGGGGGTAAGTTTTTGCATTGTTATTACACGCTCTTAAAATAATAAGCCATGGCGATATCCAGTATGATCGCCACGACAGAAAAGACCGAGATGATCAGATAATTGAAACTCTCGGGTGACTTGTCGATCGATCTGAGCAGGTACACCAGGGCATTTCTTTCCTTGTCATTCAGAACATCACCCGATTGTATCTTTTCGATCAGGTGATGTTTCCTGATCGCCCGTTTACGTTTTTTGGTGACCTTGAAACGGTAATAGAAAAATACCAGATTGCCCAGCACGGCAAAGTACCATATCGGCCTGACCCACGCGGGTTCGACATGATTGACGATCACCAGCAGGCGAAAGGCGATGGATGTGGCCAGCCCCAGCAGCATCGCGCCGTAAATCACTTTGCGTGATGCGATGTCCAGTTGTTCAGAAGAGGTCGGGTTCATATGGTGTATTTGCTGTTTAACAAGGTATTCGCGAATATGTTATAAATGTAACTTTGCATAAAGTATATAAAAAATTTAACCGTTATATCGGCAATAAGCCCGACCACCGGTTGGGCTCAGCGACACAGCTTTGAATCAGTTCGATAAAGTGCTGTTGATAGTGGCGCAGATACTTTCCCTTAGGATAGGCGATGACGGTGATCTCCCACGGGAAGAGTTTGCTGAGGTCGCGTAGTTCCAGATCCCGGTCCTGCTTCGGGGTATAGGCCATGCTGGCGATGATGCCTACACCCATGCCCTCGCGGACGTAGGTCTTGATGACATCGGTGTCGGCGGCGCTGAGTACGACCCTGGGCTTGAGGCCCGCATTCGAAAAGGTGCTGCTGAAATGGCCGCGTCCGGTGAAGCCCAGCACGTAGGTGATAATGGGGTACTGACTGAGAGATTTTAGTGAGATCTTTTTTTGCGCCAGTATCGGGTGGTCGTGCAGGGCGATGAGGGAGCGGTTCCATTGGTAGCAGGGTACCGTGGTAAGTTGCGGGTTTTCGCCAAGCACTTCGGTACACATCGAGAAATCAACCTGGTCATCCATGGCCATTTCTTCGAGTTGTTGCGGGTTGCCTTGATGGATTTGCAGTTCGACTTTCGGATAGGCCTTATTGAAGGCCTTGATTACGGGTGGCAGTACGTAGCGAGCCTGGGTGTGGGTGGTGCCGATGCGCAATACACCACTGGCCTGTTCGACGTGTTCCCGGCCGACCTCGATGATGTTGCGCGTCTCCGCTAGAACCTTGCGGGCATACTGCACCACCGTCTCACCCGTGTCAGTTAGCCCAACCAGGCGCTTGCCCTGACGCACAAACAGTTGAGTGCCGAGTTCCTGTTCCAGACGTTGGATGTGTTGGGAAACGGCAGGCTGGACCAAAAACAATTGTTCGGCGGTGCGGCTGACATTAAAGTCATTCTCGACCAGGCTGACCAGTGAACGGAGTGTCTTTAAGTCCATATCACAAAATATTATATCTAATCAATATTGATAATTTTACATTATTTCCATCTTTCTCGATACTAATGCCTGACAACGAGACTGGGTCTAAATCCTGTCATGAATGTGATCAAAACTTTGCTAACAGTAAACTTTAAGGAGTGCATATATGCAGATTAGCTCAACGGCCACAACCCATCAGCACCGAGCCTTCATCCTCTACGATGAAGATGGTTTTATGCTTGATCCAACACAGTGGACAGAAACCCTGGCAGGCATCCTCGCCGAATCGGCGGGGGTCAAAACCCTGACCAAACCACACTGGGACATCATTTATTTCATTCGTGAACGCTATTTGAGCTTTGGCTCGATACCACCGATGCGGACGATTTGCCGAAAAATGGGTTCAGAGCGCGATGCGGTGAAGGGCCTGTTTGGCGGCTGTTTGAAACTCTGGCGGATTGCCGGCTTACCCAACCCCGGTGAAGAGGCCAAGGCATACATGGATTAAT
>JAHEDB010000037.1 GCA_024641465.1 Chromatiales bacterium
CTTACAAGTTGCTGATGCATCGATAAAAGCGACCAATCAGTAAAACACGGACAGTTTGTCAGCTTGCATTTACAAACCCTATCCATTAACTTGGCCATTCGACCGCCGGGGGTGCCAAGTAGATCCAGAGGCCTACCGACTCCCCCTCTCCCTCCGGGAGAGGGCTAGGGGTGAGGGGATCTACAAAGCTGAGATAAACCCTAACATGACGACCTGATCCGGATAATGCCGGCGTAGGCAAGGCGAGTGAACGCTTACCCCCACCCATAATGGTAGCGCGGTCGTTGGAACCAACAGCGAGGCACACGACCATGAGCGCAATCCCCCAGGAATTCCTGAACAAGACGGCCCAACTTTCCGATGAAGTGACCCGTCCGTTTACCGCATCGAAGAAGATCTACGTTGAGGGCAGTCGCCCCGATCTGCGCGTCCCGATGCGCGAGGTCACCCAGGACCCCACCCACACCGAACGGGGCGAAGAGCTGAACCCGCCGATCTATATATATGACACCTCCGGCCCCTATACCGACCCGAAGGTCAAAATCGATCTGCTGAAGGGCCTGCCCGAGGTCCGCGGTCAATGGATACTGGAACGCGGCGATACCGAACAATTGGCTGGCCCGAGCAGTGAATTCGGCGCCGCCCGCCAAAGTGACCCCTCACTCGCCCACCTGCGCTTTGAGCACATCCGCGCGCCACGCAAGGCGAAGCAGGGCAAGAATGTCAGCCAGATGTACTATGCCCGGCAGGGCATCATCACCCCCGAGATGGAATACATTGCCATCCGAGAAAACCTCAAGCTCGAGGAGATGCGCAAGGACCCGCGCTACAGCAAACTGCTGCGCCAGCATAAAGGCGAATCCTTCGGCGCCAATATTCCGGACGTGATCACCCCCGAATTCGTTCGCGATGAAGTGGCCTCTGGCAGGGCCATCATCCCGGCCAACATCAACCACCCGGAACTGGAGCCGATGATCATCGGCCGCAACTTCCGCGTCAAGATCAACACCAACATCGGCAACAGCGCCGTGACCTCTTCGATTGAAGAGGAAGTGGAAAAGATGGTCTGGTCGGCGCGCTGGGGCGGCGACACCCTGATGGATCTGTCCACCGGTAAAAACATCCACGAGACCCGAGAATGGATCCTGCGCAACTCGCCCATGCCCATCGGCACCGTGCCCATCTACCAGGCACTGGAAAAGGTCGACGGCAAGGCCGAAGACCTGACCTGGGAAATGTTCCGTGACACCCTCATCGAACAGGCCGAGCAGGGCGTGGACTATTTCACCATCCACGCCGGGGTACTGCTGCGCTATGTACCGCTTACCGCCAACCGCCTCACCGGCATCGTCAGCCGTGGCGGTTCGATCATGGCCAAGTGGTGCCTTGCGCATCACGAAGAGAATTTCCTCTATACCCACTTCGACGAGATCTGCGAGATCATGCAGGCCTATGACGTCAGCTTCTCATTGGGTGACGGCCTGCGCCCCGGCTGCCTGGCCGACGCCAATGACGCCGCCCAGTTCGGTGAACTAGAGACATTAGGCGAGCTGACCAAAAAGGCATGGGATCACGACGTACAGGTGATGATCGAAGGCCCCGGCCACGTGCCGTTACAGATGATCAAAGTGAACGTCGAAAAGGAACTGGAAGACTGTTTCGAAGCCCCGTTCTATACCTTAGGCCCGCTGATCACCGACATCGCCCCGGCCTATGACCACATCACCAGCGCCATCGGTGCCGCCAACATCGGCTGGTACGGCACAGCGATGCTGTGTTACGTCACGCCGAAGGAACATTTGGGACTGCCCAACAAACAGGACGTCCGTGACGGGATTATTGCTTACAAGATCGCGGCGCATGGCTCGGACTTGGCGAAAGGCTTCCCTGGGGCGCAGGTGCGGGACAATGCATTGAGTAAGGCACGGTTTGAATTCCGATGGGATGACCAGTTCAATCTCAGCCTCGATCCGGAACGGGCGCGGGGGATGCATGATGAGACCATGCCCAAGGCAGCGCATAAGGTCGCGCATTTTTGTTCGATGTGTGGGCCGAATTTTTGTTCTATGAAGATTACGCAGGATGTGCGGGATTTTGCGGCTAGTCAGGGGCTTACTGAGGAAGAGGCCTTGAAGAAGGGAATGCAGTCGAAAGCTGTAGAGTTTGTTGAGAAAGGAAGCGACATATATCAGAAAGCTTAATTATTTCAATATGTTATGTGGTAGAAAGCCCGCAACAGCGGGCTTTTTCTATTAGGAGCTTACTTTATATTACCTTATTGATGGACATTTTGTTTGATATTTTATATTTATTGTTTTATTTTACTTATTGTTTTAAAAAGGAAAATTTATGCTTTTAGTGATGGACATTATACTGGACAAAATTAGTGACACAAGATATTAAAGAATGTTTACTTAGAGTGGAGACATCCAGGTTTGGTCCATTCACATTCCAGCTTGGAATCGAGCCGATAGCTGTAGAGGCATTGTATTTACGTGTCACTGATGCTTTCAAAAGGTTACAGGGCTCCCCTCTCTCGCATGTTGCAAATCGCCTTGAAAAGGAAGTAGTTGTCAGTAGTATCTTCGGTACGAATAGTATTGAGGGTGGAACGTTATCTGAACAAGAGACGCAACTGGCGTTAGAACTTGAACCTGATAAAGTTCAAGATGTCGAGCAACGTAGAGCTACTAACTTAAAAAATGCTTATGATCTTTCTAGAGAAGCAGCTAGTGATCCAAAATGGTGTCTTGATATTGATTTTATCAACAAAGTACACACGGCAATCACAGCAAATATTCCTCATCAATATAATCAACCAGCAAGATTAAGAGACAACTCTAAAGAAATTGTGACTTATGTTGGAGATAAGGCACATGGCGGACGTTACAAACCACCCCAATATGCTGGGGATATAAAGCTTCTGTTAGAAAGCCTGGTAAAATGGAACCAGGAAATGAAATCAACAAATATTCCAGCATTGATTCGTGCACCATTAATTCATTTCTACTACGAACTTATACACCCATATTGGGATGGAAATGGTCGTGTAGGGAGGGTGCTTGAAGCAACGTTGCTTCAAGCTGATGGATTTAGATATGCACCATTTGCGCAAGCCAGATTCTACTATGAAAAAATAGACAAATATTTTACATTATTCAATCTATGTAGAAAGCAGGCTGATAAAAAAATTACATATCCAAATACACCGTTTTTTGAATTTTTCTTAGAAGGAATGTTAGTAAGTCTTAATAAGTTGCATGACCGTGTGAATAGTCTCGTTAATTTGATATTGTTTGAGAATGACTTAAAGCACAAACACGACGATAAGGAAATTAATGCCAGGCAATATGCGATCGTTTCACAAGTATTAGATGCTGGAAGACCTATTGCTCTTAGCGACCTTAGGCGGGCACCATGGTATATTGCCTTATATACAAAGCGGACAGAAAAGACAAAACAACGTGATTTAAGAAAGCTTCGTGATATGGAGTTAATTGCTATCGATAAGAAAAATAGGTTGTGGCCAGGTATTGTTGCGCCAGATGAAAATGTATAGATCAATAAGTAAAAGTAAAGAGAAAACCGGGGTCAGGGTCAGATCCAAGTTAAATATTTTTGGTCAGAGTAAAAACTCTAACCCAATATGATTCTCTTTTTACTCTGACCCCAATAATCGAACAGGCAATAGTCGAAACGGCCATTACGCCAAAACCGTCAAGAGCGCGGCAGGCGATGTAATGGTCCAGATCCCCCGAGACCGTAACGGTGAGTTTGAACCTCAATTTATCGAAAAAGGCCAAACTCGACTTGGCCAGTTTGATGATCAGATCCACGCCTGTTTTGCACGGGGCATGTCCACCCGCGATGTGTCGGCCCTGTTAGAAGAAATGTTTGGTGTGACGGTCTCACACAACGTAATTTCCAAGGTCACCGATGCGGTTCTGGAACAAGTTCAGCGTTGGCAAAGCCGGCCGTTGGATGATGTCTATCCTATCGTTTACCTCGATTGCATTGTGGTGAAAGTCCATCAGGACAAGCGCGTGATCAAGAAAGCCATCTACCTGGCCCTGGGGATTAATATGGAGGGTCAGAAAGAATTACTGGGCATGTGGCTCTCGGAGAATGAGGGCGCCAAATTCTGGCTGGGGGTCCTCACCGAACTGGGTAATCGGGGCGTAAAAGATATTCTCATCGCCTGCGTGGATGGGTTGACCGGATTCCCGGACGCGATCGAGGCCGCTTTTCCCAAAACAACGACGCAGTTATGCATTGTGCACATGGTTCGCAATTCACTCAAATTTGTCTCCTGGAAAGACCGTAAAGCCCTGGCAGCGGCGTTAAAGCGTGTTTACCAGTCGACTACCGTCGAGGAGGCGGCACACGAACTCGACGCGCTAAATGCGGTCTGGGGCGACAAATACCCTTCCGTGTACGATTCATGGAAACGTCACTGGGATAATATTATCCCCTTGTTTGACTACCCGGAAGAGATACGTCGTGCGATATATACCACCAATGCCATTGAATCATTGAATAGCGTGATTCGAAAAGCGGTCAAAAATCGGCGAATATTCCCATCCGACCCATCGGTGATGAAAACGATTTATCTCGCCACGCAACAAGCATCTAAAAAATGGACCATGCCTATCCGCAACTGGGCCCAGGCCATGCAACATTTTTCGATTGTATTCGGGGACAGGATTAATTTAGACTAAACCAGCGCGTTTACACAATTTAAATTACAGACTCTCCCACTACAGATTCCTGTTTTCTATAATATTAAAAATGGTTAAGATAAGGTAAAACTAGCCCGCCACACATAACTCAAAGGTAACCGCAATGCATACAAGTTTTTATCTACTCATTACGATTGGCCTGCTTGCCGGGTTTTTCATGCGCCCGATTAACATGTTTGTGTTGAGCAAAATAGCTTCGTTGGTGAAACACATTCGCAGCAAACCCCTGGTTATACTATCAATCTTCACCTCAATTCTAACCACTTTCGGCGTAACGATATCCGCTATTTATTTATCTCTGAAACTATTCGGCTTTATCCCTCTGGCGGAGAATACTCCAACCTTCGTGGTGTCATTCTTTATTGGCGGCATCTTCTGGGTGGTTTATGCAAAGAAGACTAACAGCGTGTGCCGCATCGGATAAATGCGGGCGATATGCTGAGGCCTTACGTCTGACATGAAAAACCGGGGCAGGGTCAAAGAGTAATTGATTCTAATATTCGGCTCTGCCCCAGAGCTTCTGCTCAATAGATTCTAAAACAGATGCAGAGCCAAACCCAGTCTCAGACTGGTGTTCTCTTCTAAATAAACATTACCCGCTACCCAGCCATTGCTTTTGGATTCGACTTCTACAAATGTTTCCATAGAGCGATTCCAGGGGATATGTAATTTAATCGCAGCGAGGCCGCCCTGTTCGGGTTCTGAGGCTGTAAATAATTGATCTTTGGGTTGCTGCCAAATGGCGGCCCGTAGCGACAGAGAAAGGTTCTTTTCAAAAATATTAACGGGTAAACGGTACAGGGCAAGTTCCAGTCCGGGGAAGTGCTGGTCTTTATTGAAATAATTATGCCATATCAGCATCACGTTAACGGGATCTTGTTTTAGAAACAGGTTCGCATCGAGGCTATAGCCAAAAGAGGTTAAATGGTGTCGTAAGGTCGCATTCCATTGCAAAGGCCGGTCATTAAACGGATTCACCGCAGAGAATGATTTATAGTTAAATAGAAATGGATCCACCAGATTAAGAAATGATAGTCTGAAGTTCTTTTCCAGATAATCTTGTTCCTCGTTGCTTAGATCACTGTATTTTATGTAGCGCTTAATACCGACACCGGAAGGGTGAGTACCCCGTGCCGCGTAAGGTTCAAAAGGCCGGAATAGGTCATAGACCCAGGCATTGCAGTCCAGACCAGTGAAATCCCGCTCGGATATGTCACTACCTTCATCCTGCATGAGTTGGTCGGTAAGCATGTTTGATTCGCTCGAGGCGCAGGTGTGCATGTAGCCGATATTGTTGATGTAGTTCAACCACAGTAACACTTGGTCAAACGTGGGCGTATTCAGATAGAACTGGTCTTTCTCAATGGCGAAGTTGAGCTCATTTTGTGCCTCGATACCGGCGGCATGCAGACGCACCATATCGGCTGGGTGGTCTTTTTTCAGACGCGCCAGGTCTTCATCTTTGACCCTCTTGACGGAGATGGTGTCGGCAAAGAGTGGGAAATCATAGACTTCATTATAACTGTCGACGCCTCGATGACTCATGACCGCTCGATGCCATTCTTCATGCAACCAGGCGTCGCCAAAAGGCAACCATGTAGTGAAAATATCAAAGGCGATAATTGACCATGTCCGTTTTACAGGTTTGTCTTCATACCATTCTGCAAATTTGTAATGACTGTATTGGTAAAAATCCTTGGTGACATGCAGGGACTGCTGCATGCTAGGGGCCGTATACCCATCGGTCCAGTTGAATGGATAATCAATGACCGGTACTTCGAGGATTAGCGCGGACTGTTGCGGTGGCTGCTCTTCAGCCTCTGCATAGGTAGATATCAATATCCAGAACAATGATAAAATAAGAAATGAGGTGCGCATATAGGTTAATGATCCCATGCTTTAGCGGATTAGTCCCGATGTTATCAGCAAGATGCATCTGTACGGTTTCACTCAGCACTGTAACAGGAACCGTTACAATCCCTGACTACTGAACTGGTCGACGCCTGTCGACAGTGTATCATCCGATCCAACAGTTCGTTTCTCACTCCATTTTATGACAGCTGGAAAACCAAAATCCCTTTGTTTTATGAGTTTTAGTGCTTAATAACACTACACTTATACCTGCAAAATTTAACTAATATTTTTAATTATTTAGCCTTTTTTTCACTCTGGTTAATCTGGAATAAATATTGTAATTATTTTTTCATATTTTTTACAAATGCGCCGCTAGTCATTTCAGGAAACAAGGTTGGATTGCAGTACCGGTAGTGGGGTGTTTAACAAAGGTTCCTGGTTGTTGCTTCTGTCGAACAGTTTAAGTCGGGATGTCAGTCTACATGCTCGAGTTATCCCGATTATTTAATTGAGGCGGCTCTGATGTGTCTGTGTCAGTTATCCATCGACGTGAGAGCGATCAGGATCATACGTTATTACCATTTTGCACACGACTCTGACACCACCTGTTTCTCACAAACAATGCTGCCAATGGATTGCTATATCGGATGTGGCAAGGCTTTTGGTATTGAGTTAGTAAAGTGCACCAGGCATAAGTTCGAATCAATCTCTATTCCAGAAACTATACCTGGCATTAGGTTATACAACTTACGAAAACAGGCAGGTATATAATGACCCCAATAAACAAGAATAAAGTACATGAAGGTTTTGAGATCACGGAGGCGTCACGCGGCGAACGAATCAAACTACTGAGAGAGGAACGGTTTTATCCCTCCGCACCTTGTTACCTGGAAATTAGTGGCCGTCATTATTCGGTAGTTAATTATTCAACCTTTGGCGTGGCCATTTTCTGTCCTATAGACTTTGAGTGTGAAAATGTATTGACTGGGGTGCCTTTCATATTTGACGATGTTGAGGTGGGTCTGATGCACTTACGCCTTGCTCGCCAGGAACCGGAAGGTGATGATTGTCAAATTGTGGCATTTGATATCCTTGCTGAACCCATCAACCGGGATAAGATTGAAGGTGTCAGTACGGCGAAGCGGGTGATTTCATTACACAATGATTATGTTGCCTCGGCCAGCCAGATCCCCATGGAAGTCAAGGCACAGGTGTATGAGATAGCCGACTGGCTGGAACACATCATGGCCGAGGTCGATGAGATCGAGCAAAACAACAAGGTCAGCAGCCATCACTCCTTAATGGATTATGAAGAGACCATCATTAGCGTACTTGCTCGCTATATGGGGGCGATGTTCCCTGCAGTATATAATCAGTTTAACACTATCATTCAGCAACACCCGGACGATATTCGCAAGCAATCAATCGATTTCCTGCGACAAAAGCTCAATCATCTGATCTATCAGGCCCCGTTTGCCGACCGAGTATTTAACAAACCACTGGGCTATGCCGGTGATTATGAGATGATGAATCTGATCTACAAACAGGAAAATGTCGGTAAGTCTCTGTTTGCCCGCTGCCTGCACCGCTATTATATCGATGAACCCGCCGCGCAGGCCGTGCGTAATCGAGCCGATTATCTGATCGGCGTCATTACCAGGGAACTAGCCCAGGCGGCGCATGACCATCCCTATCGTATCCTGTCTGTGGCGTGTGGTCCGGCCATGGAATGGCAAAAACTGTTACCCAAAATTGGTGAGCTGAAAAGTGAGGTTAGTGTTGATCTGCTTGATCAGGATGAGCAGGCCCTGTTGTCAACCCAGGACTGTCTGCGCCACCTGAAGATAAAACACAACACCTCGGTGGATTTCCAGTTTATCAGGAAGGCGATCAAGAACATTATTGTCCGCGGCATGGATTATAAGGAATATGACCTGATTTATTCCGCCGGTCTGTTTGATTACTTAACCGATCCGGTGGCCTTTATGGCGGCTAATCAATTATTCAAATGCCTGCGCCCGGGCGGAAAACTGGTCATTGGCAACTTCAATGTCAGTAATCCCAATCGGGTCGGCATGGAATATGCGCTGGACTGGGAGCTCATCCATCGTTCTGAACAGGACTTGCTGGATCTGTTCAGGGACACAGGTGGTAAGTTGACGGTTGAAAAAGAAAGCCTCGACATCAACCTGTTCTGTGTCATCACCAAAGAAGCCTGAAAGGCATCAGAATAAGGTTGCTGTAATCCGTATCAGTAAATAAGTTCGCATAATCCAGAGCAGGAAGGGAGCCGTCCTCAAGACGACTCCCTTTCTTATATCGGCCTGACAAGCCGGGAGGCATGATGAGGGAAACTTTGAAATACAGGCCTCAGTGTGACTGCTGGGCAGGGCCTCAGCTGGTTAATCGTTGTATGTCGGCGCCAGAGGAAATCTGTGTATTATTGAATGGGGTGGGATATGGATGCCCAGCTTAATAAATATAAAAGATATAAAATACAATAAGTTATAATATTTCTACGAAATGAATGACCAAGTAATTTATTGCTGCTTCCTTGACCATAGTCGTAATACCTGTGTCCATCAGGACCGGTTTGTTGTCCCCGGACAGTCTTGCCCGGATTGTCTGGCCAGGCACTGGACGGCAGGAAAAAAATCGCTATTATTCATGTCTACAATCTGGCACTAACCAGAGCATTTGTTAGGAACAAAAAGACATGAACGATAAACATATCTGGGTCGGTTACCTCTCACTGGCCAATAAAAAGACCCTGGTAGCCAGTGATGACCGAGTTGATACGGGCAACCGCAAGACCCTCTTTCTCTATAACCAGGAACGCAATGATATAGTGGAATATAGTCGGGAGATCATTGAGGCAAAACTGAAGGCTGCCCCGGCAGCGGACTATAACGTCGATGAGATTGCCGCCGTCTATCAAAAGGCCCTGCGCAAGACAAAGCCCAATGTCTATCGTGCCGTATTTACACCCAACAGCGGGGGTAGCTCAGGGCCCAAGGAAAAGAAGGCCCGCTCTGTCGCCAGTGATGACAATGACTCGGGTGATGAAATCGAGATGGAAGACAGTTTTGATATGGATGACGATAGCCCTGCTGATGATAGCGAGGGAAGATAGAGAAATACCGATGCTGTAACACGCCATCTGCCGACATTTTGATCAAGATGCTATCAATTCGTCTGGCTTCAAAACTCAAGAGAGTGGGGCACCGTTAACTATTGTAGTTGTCAGACGCCTCAGTTACCGCTCTTATGGTTTCTATAAGTTTTTCGGCAGTCATCTTCTTAAAAACATCCATGTCAGTGACGGTAAATGCCCCCGCCATTTCAGACCAGCCATATGTTGAGACATCAATATCTTGGAATTCTTGATGTGAAAGTTTTCTGGGAAAGCAGTATATCTTCTGGTCTTTAAATAATAAATTATATGGCACGTTGTCCGTGTGCAGTTTTTGAATATCGTACCAACACTTAGCAGCATCAGTGTACACACAGCATGAGATTGGATACTGTTCTGAACCGCCATTATGTACAAGAGTGCTTGAAAAGACCGGTAGGGCTTGGCACTCAAGAAATACCTGAAAATGCAAATGGTTCACCGATGCGCCGGCACCGAGTGAATTATAGGTGATGACAAGTTCAGGTGTTTGCAACTGAGCCGTTGTTTGCAGCTGAATTACATAGTTTAGATATTCTTCCGATAAATACTGATTGCTACGCAACGCCTTATCAACAACCAGTAGGGCATGGTATTTAACAAATGGAAATTTATTATATAAAAGGGAGATATGTCGGCCACCAAACTCACCTTCGGCAAACATTTCCTTATCGAGAAATGCCTTGTCAAAATGGAAGCCATCCTGATTGAAAGCGGTATTCAGGCGAACGTCTTTGACCGTACTCATTCGCGCGGGTCTGAATGAACGTAATTGATTAAAGTTTAGTTGAAATGTCGTTGGGCCAAAATCGATTTGGCGGCTGTGAAGCGGCTCCAGGTTTTTAAAACCAATTGATATGATCTTGTTCATTACGGAAATGTCATCAGCGGAATCCGTCGGAGGCAGATTTTTGTTGCTGCATGACCGGTAATATTCATTGATATAAGAATAAACCTCTTCGAGAAGTTTTATGTTTTTGTCGAGCAGATCAGGATGCTGAAAGATATTAGCGCAGGCCAGAATAAAGGTGCCGGCGGTTCTGTTCTGTAGAATACGACTCAGCCCTGTTTCGAAGGCCGATTTGTAGTGTTCAGAGGAAGATAAGGCTTCTGAAATACTTAACATTTTTTAAATATATATTGCTGAAAGGCAGATGGCTAAATATTTTAAGCTGTATTTATTTTGGTTTTGTAAAGCAGTGTTATATTTACTACTGCAATTGCTGTGCGGTACCCCTGGATAAGAGGTAAAGTCGCATCACAACCTTCTTGAAAATCTG
>JAHEDB010000414.1 GCA_024641465.1 Chromatiales bacterium
AACATTGAATAGTGAATATTTTATTGAATATTCACAGTTCACGGGTATACTTGCCCGCATGAGCAGCAAAACCGCCGAACAGGAATCCGCCCAGATTCGCACCAGTATTCTCGACGCCGCCGAGCAGAGGCTGCGAACCTATGGGTATGGCAAGACCACCATGGCCGAGATCGCCACCGATGTGGGCATGTCCGCTGCCAATCTGTACCGCTACTTCGATAACAAACTGGATATCGGCGCCGCCCTCGCCCAGCGCTGTTTCAATGAACGCTTTGCCTTGCTGCAGGCCGTGGTCGAACGGCGGGACCTCACGGCCGGCCAGACACTCGAGGCCTTTGTCATCGCCAATCTGCGCTATACCCATACCCAATTCAGCGAGGCCCCCAAGGTCAATGAGCTGGTGGATATCATCGTCGCCGAACGTTCCGAACTGATTCAGGCCAAGCTCGAAAACGACCTGCGGCTGATCAACACCATTCTGGACAGCGGCATGCAAAGCGGCGAGTTTGCTATTCATGACAGGGCAACTACCGCACTGGCCGTGCAACACGCCACGGTAAAATTCAGCGTTCCGCTGTTTATGTGTCTGTACCCGTTAAGCGAATTTGAACAACATGCAAGGGATCTGGTTGGCCTGCTGATAAGGGGCCTGCGCGCAAAACAGGATAGCTGAGTTGCCCATACGGGAGGACAGCATGACCAATACCAATACAGCATCATACCGCCTGGCCGATCAGCTCTGCGTCAAGCTGAGTCTGGTTGGGCCCGGTGATCGGAAGCAGTTTTTGAATGGCTTTGAGCGTATTTCCGCCCGCACCAACATCGACCGGTTCCTGACCTTTAAAAAAGGCTTCACGGAGCAGGAGCTGAACTATCTTTTAGCCATCGACAATATCAACCACCTGGCCATCGGGGCGGTGGACTGCAAAAAACCGGATATCGGTATTGGGCTGGCCCGGTATATTCGGTCAAAAAAAGACCCCGGCCTGGCCGAAGCCGCCATCATTGTCATCGATGAGTATCAGGGCAAGGGACTGGGGAGTCTGCTGTACCGGGAATTGATGGCCATGGCCGTGCAGAACAAGGTCCGACACTTGCTGAATATCGTCGGCAAACATAACCAGGGCATGCTGGCCTTGTTACACAAGTTCGGTGCGCATCAAACCACCGAGCAGGAACATACCTATGAACTCATCATCGATCTGCCGGCCGGTATGCGCAAGGCAGGATAAAAACAAGAACACCAGTACAAGGATAAAACCATGCATGAATTAGAACGTAATTTTGGCCGCTGGGTGCTCAAACACCGCTGGCTGGTGATCATCGGCAGTCTGCTGATCGTGCTGGCCGTTGGCAGCGGCGGCCGTTTTCTGACCTTCTCCACGGATTATCGGATCTTTTTCAGCCCGGATAACCCACAGTTGCTGGCCTTCGACAAGCTGGAAAAAACCTATGCAAAAAATGACAACGTGGTGATTGTCATGACGCCAAAAGACGGCAAGGTCTTCAGCCGTGAGACCCTCGCCGCCGTTGAAGAATTTACCAAGCTGGCCTGGCAGGTACCCTACTCCAGCCGGGTCGACTCCGTGACTAATTTCCAGTACAGCCACGCGCAGGGGGACGAGCTGATCGTCGGTGATCTGGTGAAGGATGCGCGGCAATTATCCGATGCCGATTTAAAGCGTATTCACGATATCGCCGTTAACGAACCGCTGCTGGTCAATCGCATGATTTCACCCAGCGCCCACGTCACCGGGATCAACATTACCATTCAGTTGCCCATGAAGAATGCGGCAACCGAGGTGCCGACTGTAGTCAGTTACGCCCGCCAGCTGGTCACCGATATGAAACATAAATATCCCCATATCGATGCCCGCATGACCGGCATGGTAGCGATGAACAACGCCTTCTCCGAGGCCTCCAAGGACGATATGCGAACCCTGGTGCCGCTGAGTTTCGGCCTGATGGCCGTGGCGCTGGCCTTTTTGCTGCGCGGCCTGATGGCCTCGGCGCTCACCATGCTGATTATTGTCATGTCGATCATTTTCGCCATGGGCTCGGGTGGTCTGGTTGGTCTATCCCTGTCCGGTCCCTCGGTTACCGCCCCGACCATTATCATGACCGTGGCCATCGCCAATTCGGTGCACATGCTGGTCACCATGCTGCAAAAGATGCGGCAGGGTCTGACCCGCGATGCAGCTATCATCGAGAGTATGCGACTCAACCTGCAACCGGTGTTTATTACCAGTCTGACGACCATACTGGGCTTTTTGACCATGAACTTTTCCGAGGTGCCGCCGTTCCGTCACCTCGGTAATCTGGTCGCCGTTGGTGTCGCCATATCCTTTCTGCTGGCCATCGGCTTCCTGCCCGCCCTGATGAGTCTGTTGCCCCTGCGCATCCACACCACTGGCAGCAAGCGGGATCAGGCAATGGTCGCCTTCGGTGAATTCGTGGTACGCAAACGCAAGAAGTTATTCATCGGCATGATGGTCGTGATTGTCGGCCTGATCGCCTTCATCCCCAGAAACGAACTCAACGATGTCTTCGTCAAATATTTCAATACCGAGATCGAGTTCCGTCGTGATGCGGACTACTTCGCAAACAACCTGAGCGGCCTGTACATCATCGACTATTCACTCGAATCCGGTGAGACGGGTGGCATCAGTGACCCGGCCTTTCTGGACGATGTCGAAAGGTTCGCCAACTGGTATCGCCAGCAACCTGAGGTAAAACACGTCAATACCATCACCGATGTGATGAAACGCCTCAACCGCAACATGCACGGCGATCAACCCGGCTGGTACAGGCTCCCGGCGGAACGTGAACTGGCCGCGCAATACCTGCTGCTGTATGAAATGTCCCTGCCCTATGGCCTGGACCTGAATAACCAAATCAATGTCGACAAGTCCGCGACCCGCTTCACGGTGACCCTCGAC
>JAHEDB010000415.1 GCA_024641465.1 Chromatiales bacterium
TTGTCTTCAATCGTGGTGCGGTGTTTATTCGCGCCATCGTAATTGGCGGTGATGGTACCGGCACCGATATTCACTCCACTGCCCATGTCGGTATCACCGATATAGGTCAGGTGGTTGACCTTGCTGCCGGGGCCGATATTGCTGTTCTTGATCTCGACGAAGTTACCGATGTGGTTACCCCCCGCGAGGTCGGCGCCGGGGCGCAAGCGCGAATAAGGGCCGACACTGGCTTCTTTACCGACACGCGCCTGTTCGATCACACACATGGGTTTGATCTCGACACCGGCTTCGATCACGCTGTCGCGGATTACGCAGTTGGCGCCAATCTTTACGTTGTCGGCAATGCTGACCTTGCCTTCGAGGATCACGTTGACATCAATAGTAATGTCACGCCCGACGGTCACTTCGCCGCGGATATCGATGCGATTCGGATCGATAATGGTTACGCCCTGCGCCATGAGTTTCTCGGCCTGTTGCCGCTGGTAATGACGTTCGAGGTGCGCCAGTTGGGAACGGCTGTTGACGCCAAGCACCTCTTCCTCGCTGGCCGGGTGGGCGGTCTTAACCTCGACCTTATCCTTCACCGCCATGGCGATGATGTCGGTCAGATAATATTCGCCCTGGGCATTGTTGTTCTTTAACTGGCCAAGCCAGTGTTTGAGTTTGCCGCCGTTGACAGCGACGATACCGGTATTCGATTCCCGGATTTGCAGTTCTTCGCTGTTGGCATCTTTTTGCTCGACGTTGTACTGCACCTTGCCCTGCGCGTTACGCACAATGCGACCATAGCCGGTCGGGTCGTCGAGGTGCACGGTCAGCAAACCAAGACTGTTGCTGCCCGCCTGATAGACCAGGTCGGAGAGGGTATCGCTGTTGATCAGGGGGACATCGCCATACAGCACCAGCACGGTACTGTCGGCGTCGATTTCGGGAATGGCCTGGTTGACGGCATGACCGGTGCCGAGTTGTTGGGCCTGTTCGACCCAGGTGATATCGGCATTGTTGATGGTATCACGCACCTGTAGGCCGCCGTGACCATACACCACTACCATTCTGGCCGGGTTGAGCTGATTGGCCGCCTCGATCACCCGCGCCAATAATGGCTTGCCGCCCAGGGGATGCAGCACCTTGGGCAGGGCGGATTTCATACGTGTGCCCTGACCCGCCGCCAGAATAATCACGTTCAACTTGCTTGTCGTCATGAAGGACCTGTTATGGTTATTACACTGGCCCCTTCTTCCCTGCCAGTTTAAATGTATTTGCCGGATTATAATCCGTTTAGAGGTTTAATGTATAACGGTCGGATTATCTGAATCAATCACCTCACCCGCACCCACTTCCGCCCGGGTCGCATCGCGGATCCCCTTGATGGTGATCTGGAAGGTCATGCGGCGACCGGCATAGGGGTGGTTACCGTCGAGATAGACCTGGCCGTTTTCGATCCTGGTCACCACCATCGTGACCTCATCCCCGGTGTCGTTCTGGAAGGTCGCCTCGACACCGATCTGCTGAAACTCGTCCGGTACATTTTCCACCGCATCGCTGTAGGTCAGGCTCGGGTCCCGTTCACCAAAGGCCTCTTCCGGCTCAAGGGTGACTTCGATGACATCGCCAACCTTTTTCCCTTCCATTTCCGCCTCGACCCTTTCGAACATCTTGCCGTCCACGCCGTGCAAATAGCTCATCGGCAGGTCGGATTGTTCCTGTACTGAACGATTTTCATCCAGAATGATATAGGTAAAGGTGACGACCTTTTGATTTTTTACCGTTGCTTCAGTCATGGTGAGCCCTTTCCGTTTTCAAATACCCTATTCTCAAGTCAGATAAAAAAGGGCAGTTTTCACTGCCCTGTTTTATTCTCATTATATACAAATATGCCGCGCTTGCCTTCAGCGACCCTTCTTGCGCATACGTTTGATGGTCTGCAACTGCGCCACCGCCTGGGCCAGTTGGGACTGGGCCTCGGCCAGTTCCATCTCACCCTGACGGTCCTTGAGGGCCTGTTCGGCCGCTTCCTTGGCGGCCAGGGCCGCGGCTTCGTCCAGGTCGCTGGCCCGCATGGCGGTATCGGACAGGATCGTCACCATATGCGGCTGGACTTCCATCATGCCGCCGGAGACATAGATCGCCTCTTCCTCACCACTCTGTGTGGTGATGCGCACTTCCCCCGGCTTGAGGGAGGTCAGCATCTGGGTATGGCGGGGATAAATCCCCACCTCACCCATCGACGCCGGGGCGATCAGGCTCTCGGCGGTGCCGGAGTAGATCGCCTGCTCGGCGCTTACGATATCGACGTGAATTGTCATTGCCATGATTGCGTACCTCCCTTAGAGGGTCTTGGCCTTCTCGACGGCCTCTTCGATGGAGCCGACCATGTAGAAGGCCTGTTCCGGCAGGTGATCGTATTCACCTTCGACGATACCCTTGAAGCCACGGATGGAGTCTTTCAGGCTGACGTATTTACCGGGGGCGCCGGTGAACACTTCGGCCACGAAGAACGGCTGTGACAGGAAGCGCTGGATCTTACGGGCACGGGCCACGACCAGTTTGTCTTCCGGCGACAGTTCGTCCATGCCGAGGATGGCGATAATGTCTTTCAGTTCCTTGTACTTCTGCAGGTTACCCTGCACGGCACGGGCGATATTGTAGTGCTCTTCACCGATGACGTGTGGATCGAGCTGACGTGAGGTCGAATCGAGTGGGTCTACCGCCGGGTAGATACCCAGTTCCGCTACCTGACGTGACAGTACGAGTGTGGCGTCAAGGTGCGCAAACGTGGTGGCAGGTGACGGGTCGGTCAAGTCATCCGCAGGCACGTAAACGGCCTGGAACGACGTGATGGAACCTGTCTTGGTAGAGGTAATACGCTCCTGCAATTCACCCATTTCGAGGGCCAGGGTCGGCTGATAACCTACCGCGGAAGGCATACGACCCAACAG
>JAHEDB010000416.1 GCA_024641465.1 Chromatiales bacterium
GCCGGACCGGATGGTGGTCATATCACCATCACGGTGACTGAAGTCACCGATGAGACCGTCACCGTTGACGCCAATCATCCCCTGGCCGGTGAAAATCTGAGTTTTGACGTCAGCATCGTGGAAATACGCGAAGCCAGCGAAGAAGAACTCGAGCATGGCCATGTACACGGCGCCGGTGGCCATCATCACGATCACGGCTAATACCAAGCGTTTTAATCATTCATTTGGCAACGGAATCCAGAACCTTCAGTTTGGATTCCGTTGCGATCCTCTTCAAAATAATTTCCGATATTTGCTGAACAACAGCCTCGCGCCCCGGCGTAATGTGTTGGCCCTCTATCCAGATTATTTCGGCAGGCTGTACCAGGGCACGGTGTAGCGCAGTCACCGTATGAAAAGGTAGACGTTCATCCTGCCGTGAATTGATTGCGATTACCGGGCGGGGTGAAATTAGCGGCAGCCAACGTTCTGCTTTCAAATAATGTCCGCTACTCAAGATAGTCAGCAACTTTGCCATCATTACCCGTACCAGTCCGTTATGGAACCGCTGTCTTATATTATGTTCAATCACAACATCCGGGATAGCTGCACCATGCACCAGCCAAAGACGCTTGACACGTTCGTCCATTGCTACCGGACTGGTAATAAGAAATGCCCCCAGACTCACACCTACCGCCTCTATTTGTTGCTCATCAACCACGGCCTGTGACAAAAGATAATCCAGCGCCAGCATGACAGCTGGAGGCGTATCACGAAAAGCAGCCTGGTATACTCTCAAATAACGTAACAGATCCAACCCTGTCACTTTGGCTGGGGCATTATAAGGATAGGAAATTGCAGCAATGACCATATCCTGACGTGCAGGCACCAGGCGGACCGCATTGCGGCCGGTTTTGTGCCCCCCCAGTAATAATACCAGTGGATATTTTTTTGTTTTGTCCAGCGGGATGCGATAAGACAATTTAACGGTCAAACCGCTGCTTGAATGTAATGTTGTCTCGGTAATCGTTGAATCGCCAAACGGGAATATGCGTTCTTGTTCGACAAAACTAAGGGTGCCTTTACGTTCCATAAAATGGCGTGACGGATCGGTCAGCACTGGAAACACTAACCAGCCAAAAAAGACAATAATAAATGTAGCCAGGCTCAGACCACACCAGGCAATCAAACGCGAAATCTTCATCCATTAAATCCCGTATTCAGCATGTTCCTTAAACCGAGCAGGCGGGGCTCACTCTTTATGCTTGTCGGTCTCCCCCCCCTGAAGCAAGGCCCTGAGCTTTTCCATCGGGTCCTCTGCAGGAATACTTTGTTCGCCAGTCAAATCATCATTGACATCACCAAACAGGGCCTTGAGTTTTGCCTCGGCCTGCTTGCCTTGATCATGGGCCTGCGCCAGATAGGCATCGGGCCGCAGTTTCAGATAGTGACAAAAGTTGGCAAGGTCGAGCTCGCGGGCCGCTTCGGCCATTTCGTGATCACAACGGGTGGAATAACGGGGATTGTAGTGACGGCACATCAGACAGACATGCAGGTCGGCTTCACAGTGCCGGCATTTCGCCAGACGGGGAAAGGGTTTGGGCACCTCCCGTAGTGCCTCGCCGCAATGCCAGCAAACAATTTTTTCGCTCATTTGCCTGTCCTCCGACTGATAGTCCGGGGTGAGTATAACAGGCTGTCAGTTTCCGGGGCTAGCCGCCCGACAGGATGCGACGCCACCAGGGCTTCACTTTATCGGCCAGCGGTGGCAACTGCGCCAGGCTGCGCGGCGGCAACAGGCTGATGACCCAGCCGGGAAAGATCGGCTCACGACCGATGCCACACACCACGCCGAGATTACCGGGATCATAGATCTTGATATAGGCCGGTTCGGTCTTGCTGTCGGCATAGACAATGCCGCAATAGTCTTCATCGTGTTCCCGATGCAGGTATGAGTCGATCTCCTCGATAAAGGCCCGCACCTGTTCGGCACTCGCCGGTTTGGTCGGCGGTGTCTCCGCCGTGACATAGATATACCACCCCTTGTCCGCCTGCGCCGACAACACCTGCCAGAAGGCATCCAGGTCCGGCCATTTCAGCAGACTGCCAAAGGCGCCACGGTAGGCGATATAAAACGGGTCGATCACTTTATTCATATCTTCACCACACAGATGATTTGATGATATTCAGATACAGTATAAATATTTCTTGGTGCCTTGGAGTCTTGGTGGTAAAAATATTTATTTTTTTGATTAAGCCTCAGGTCACATCATGCCGATTCTTTTTCATCCGCAGTCGGCCTTCATCACGCAGCAGCTGTACAAAGGTCGGGTAATCCGGTTTCTCAGTCTTGCGCTGATAATCTGCAATGGCGGTAAAGATATCACTGTATAGCTTCAACACCCTGACCCGCTGTAACCACGCCAGCGCCTCACCACCCTCGGCACTGGAAAAACAGGCCAGGCGGTAAAACAGCCACAGGACCTTGCTTGTGATCTCACCGAGGTTATCGTGCAGATCCAGCTGCGGTGTAAATTTTTGCGCCAGACAACGAATCAGGTAGGCATAGCCCATGGCCGACAACTTGAACGGCGCACTCGATTTACCTTCCAGCAGGGGGATAACGAAATCGAGCAAGGGGAGTAGCTTGGTCTTTTCCTGTCCCATGAAATTGACCATCGCCTGGCCCTGGTCCTGCGGCGCAAGCAAAAAGGCGGTGGCGTGCCAGTACACCTGATTACGCAGATTCATCTCCTGGTTGTCTACCAGCATCGTGCGCGCGGCGTCGAGCAGGACCTGCCGGTCAACGATACATATGGCCCGGCTCAGGAGTTGCAGCAATTCACGCGTGCGACATTGCCGCCAGATCCGCAACAGGGGCACGACGATCAAACCAGACAGTGGCAGCAGATCCGGCTCCTGTAACACAGGTTGCAGCCCGGGTAGAAAATCCTGTTT
>JAHEDB010000038.1 GCA_024641465.1 Chromatiales bacterium
ATTGGCGGCAACGCGCCGAGGCCATTGTGTTTCATCCGCTCGATGCCAATCGCCAGCTCGATCTGGCGAGCAAACTCATGCTGTATTATGTCTGGTTCGGCGACATGGAACAGGCCAGGCACCTGATGGACCGTATGTCACCACGGGTCGAGGCGGCCTCGCCGATGTACGTTTTGCTCTGGTGGCATGTCGCCATTGCCTATTGCTGGTTGAGTGCCGATTTTGATCGGGCCATGGGTCTGGTGCAGCAATCCCTCGACCTCATCGCCCAGCACGGCATCATCGGTTACGATAGTTTCGCCATGGGTCAGGCCGTCTATACCCTGACCAGCAAAAACGATGTCGAAGAATCCGCACGCTGGTTAGACAAGATGCAGGCCGCCATTACGCCGGGCGGGCCACTGCACCAGAGTCATTATTATTATCTTGCCGCCTGTTATTCGGTTTTGATCGGTGCATACCCGACCGCGCAGACCCAAATCAAGATCAGTCTGGACATTGCCTATGAGTGCGGCGCCGTACTGACCATTGTCATGGCGGAACTGGGGGCGGCCAGTGTCGAAATGGAGCTGGGGGAATATGACAAGGCCCACGCCATGCTCGACAAGGCAGACGCGGTTATCAATGCCACCGATTGCGGCATGCTAGCCCTGCGCAGTGGCACGACCCGCGCCGATCTGCTGCTGCGCCAGGAAAGGCAGGTGGAAGGTCTGGCGATGTTAGAGCAGGCGTTTGCACTGGCGGCAAAAAAGAACATGGTCAATTTCGACTGGTGGTATGACCGCGTCATGGCGCGTCTTTGCGCCACGGCCTTGCGTCACGACATTCAACCCGACTATGTGCGCAAACTCATTCGCCATCGTCATCTTGCACCGGCAAGCCCGTCGATGGAGTTTGAATCCTGGCCCTGGCCGGTGCGTATCCAAACTCTGGGTCCCTTCTCGATCAGCACGGACGGTGTGCCCATCACCTTCAGCGGCAAGGCGCAGAAAAAAACCTTGAGTATCATCAAGGCGATCCTGTCACTGGGGGGGCGCGATGCCAGTGAGGCGCAATTGCAGGACGCCCTGTGGCCGGATGCCAACGGTGATCAGGCCCGGCAGAATCTCAAGGCGACAGTGCACCGGGTGAGAAAACTGATTGGCGCCGAGAGTCTTCAATGGCAGGAAGGCAAGCTCCGTCTCAATCCGCAGCTCTGTTGGGTTGACGTCTGGACGCTGGAGAGCGAACTCGACAGCCTGTTGCAAAAACTACCCACCGATCACGCGGCCATTCTGCAAAAAACTCATGATGTGCTGCGGCGTTACACCGGCCCCTTCCTGCAGGATGATGACGATATCTATCTGCTGGCCAGACGCGAACGCCTGCGCAGCAGGATTCTACGTCTGCTGGATCGCGCCGCCGGTTCCCTCACGCAACAACAGCAGCACCATGATGCCATTGGCCTCTATCAGCAGGCCCTGGAGATAGAACCCCTGATGGAGCAAAGCTATCAGGGCCTGATGCGCAGTTATCTCGCGCTGGGAATGAAGGCCGATGCGCAGGTCACCTACGCCCGCTGTCGCATGAATCTCATGGCGCAACTCAAGCTCATCCCCTCGACGGAAACCGAAAAGCTGGCCGAAGCCAGTAAATAAACTTACGACCTCGATCGGATCCGCACAAAATCAAACACCCCCGCCATGGCGCGGGGATTTTTACCTGAAAATAGCGTTAATAGCGCTTTCATTCGCCAATAAATATCCAATCCGTCACTGGGGCCCTCCTACGCTGATCACACTCCTGCGAGTTTGGCTCGCATTTTTTATCAACCCAAATAAAAAGAGGTTTAACTATGTTTAGATCAGACTATTTACGCACCATCGCAATGACGCTGTTGTTGGGTGTCGCTGCTGTTGGCTTGTTTGCGGCGTGCAGCAAGAGCAGCGATGGCCCCACGTCCAACAGTTACAGTGGACCGGGCTCCAAGTGGGACACCACGCTGCGCTCCGACGGCACGTTTACAATTGTAAAATATGCCAGTCCCTCGGCCACAACGGCCGATTTTACGGTTGATGGCACTTACACCACCACGACCACGGGTTTTAAAAGACTGGTGGTCACCACCGTCAGCGGTACCGGAGGCCCGGCTGTCGGTGAAGTGGCTTATGGGCTGGAAATACCCGGTTATGTGTTTGCCCTTAAACCGCTATCGGGCGACCAGCTTATTCCAATGGTCATCAGTGGGGCATGTCCAACGGCCGATTTCGATGCCAATTGGGTGATCGTCAACAAGGACGACGCTGCAAGTCTAGCTACCCTCGATGTGGCGGGTACCTTCCATTACGATTTCGCCAGTGTGACCCCTACGCTGCCGATTAAGTACGATGTCAATGGCACCTCCCTGGGTGCGGGCACCGTCGGGACAGGCACCAGCTGTGCAAGCGGGATCATGGCGATAGACGTTGTTGACCTGTATCTGACCAATAGCGGCGGTGCGATTGTCAATACAAACAGGACCGACTCAACTAAGAGTAATTTCATTTTTGCCTTCAAACAAACGGCGATCACAACAACGGCATCTCTGGACGGTAATTATGCCGGGCTGGTGTTTTTTGAAAACAGTACACCGGGGAGTCAGGTGGCGCCGGTAAAACTTGTCTGTAGCGGCGGCGTTTGCACGGGCACGGAGTTGTCGGATGTGGTCGCCGGGTCAACAACCGGACCGAACGTCACCATCACCCTGTTGACGCCCGATAATCCCGGCACCGGCCTGGTGCTTGGCACTATCAGCAACGGTGGCACGGCGAAGAAAATTGTCTGTATGATCGACAAAAACGCCGCATCTTCCGGCAAGACCATCGGCAGCTGTGTCGGTCAGGACCCGGGTGATGCGACTAAAATGTTCAACGTCTTATTTACCTCTATCTAACCCTGTTTAACCGCAGGCGACGCACCCGGCCGGGTCACCGGTCCGGGTGTTTTTTCTTTTGCTGTGAACGCTTGTGGCTTAACCGGCCAGGATAAGGATACACTGCCAATGTTTTTGCAATAGTCCTCCTGTTTGCGGCGCATTCAACCTATGGGCGCTGTCACCTGATTCTTATCGTGTGACTCTAGAGGCAGGAAATTCAGTCCAGTGAATGAATAAAAATCCCGTCCTGTTTGAATAAATAACCGATTCGTATCCTCTATCCATTTAGCCTGTCGATAATGAGTAACAGGTTTCCATGGAGGAATTTCAATGTCGGTTTTTAAAATGTTTGCGAAGGCAGGGCTGACGGCCATTTTGATGGGGCTGCTGCTAAACGCATGTGGGGGCGGCGGTAGTGGAACGGCTAGTGGCGGTGGCGGCGGTACTGAGCCACCACCAGCAGTGTCCGAGCCCCCGCCGATAGTGACCGAGACGCCAGCGGTTCATCCCCGCTTCGCCTTTGTCACCAATTATGATGAAGATGCGGTGTCGAGTTATGCGCTGAATGCCGCCAATGGCCGACTCAAATGGATCGGTAAGGCAGTGGCAGGGACAAACCCGATTGCGGTGGCCACCGACCCAGCGGCGCGCTATGCCTATGTCGCCAATAACGGTTCGGACAGTATTTCTCAGTACAGCATCTCGGCCTCGGGCCAACTCCTGGCGCTGACACCGGCAACCGTATCGCTCGATACCGGGGCCTCACCTCGCGGCATCGTTGTTGGCCCGACTGGTCAGTATGTCTACGTGACAAACAAGGCAACGAATGCCGTAATGCAATACACCATCGGTACAAATGGCGCGTTGACCACCCCGGTCTCGGTGGCAACTGGTTTAAATCCTTTTTCTATATCATTCGCGCCATCGGGTTTATATGCCTATGTAGCCAACATCGGCAGTGACAACATTTCTCAATATTCCGTCGCCGCGAATGGCCGACTTAGCCCCATGAGTCCCTCTGCCGTTGCCGCAGGGACGGGGCCCAACGCCATGATCGTGGACCCCTCGGGCATGTATGCCTATGCGCTAAATCCCTTTAGTGGCGATATCAGCCAATATACGATCGGGACAACCGGTGCTTTGTCGCCCATGAGCCCGGTGAGTGTGGGCGTGGATGCACCATTGCCCGTTGCCATCAGTATTGATCCGGCAGGGAGGTATGTTTATGTCTCCAGTGAGACGGGTGGTGTGATTGCGCAATATGAGGTCGGCGTCACTGGCGGCCTGAGTGCGATCGGCACAACAACCTCGGCAGCGCCGACGATCATTACGATCGACCCGACAGGACAATATACCTATGTAGTCAACGCATCGTTAGATTCGATCTCACAATATCGCATTGCTGCAAACGGAACCCTCTCTGCTATCAATCCCGCCACAGCGGCAGCCCGCTGGCGGCCGGTGGGTATGGCCATCACCCGTGGGGCGAGCCCGCTGGCCGTTATCCCGAAATACGCCTATGCAGTAAATCGCAACAGCAACACGGTCTCGCAGTACAACATCGGCAGTGATGGTGCGTTAAGTCCGATGACAACGACTACGGTAGCCACCGGTGCAGAGCCAACCAGTTTGACACTCGACCCAAGCGGCAAGAACGCCTATGTGACGAACAGGATCGACAATACTATCTCGCTATACAGTATTGGCGCAGACGGTGCGCTGAGTTTAATGACGCCGACCTCGGTCGTGCCGGCAGGGACTAACCCAGCCGGCATGGCGATAGACCCGGCCGGCCGATTTGCCTATGTGGCAAACTTCAGTAGCAACACCATTTCACAATACTTTCTCTTTGCTGAGGGCGGACTCACCGCCATGCCAGACGCATTGGCGACGGCATCGGCGGGCGCGGGTCCGATCAGCATTAGTGTTGACCCATCCGGCAGGTACGCCTATGTTGCCAATTTCAATGAAAAAGATATCTCGCAATATCATATAGGCGCCACTGGCGCATTGAACAGCATGACACCGTCAAAGATCGGCGTCGGGATCGAGCCCTTCGCCATCGGCATTGACCCCTCGGGCAAGTATGCCTATGTCGTCAACTCGGGCAGTAGCACGATTTCGCAATTTACCATTAACGCTACGGGCGGACTTGAAGTCATGACCCCTGCCAGCGTGGCCGTGGCGGCGGGCTCCATGCCGACCTCGATCAGCATTGACCCGTCAGGACTCTATGCCTACGTGTCAAATTACGAGGGTTCGACGCTGGCGCAGTTTCGCATCGGTGACACAGGCGGTTTGACGGCGATGGGCGAGCCAAGCGTGGTGTCAAGCACCCCCTTCGCCGTGACAGTCGACCCGTCGGGCAAATACGTTTATGCGACAGACATCACCGGCAGTGGCCTGACGCAATTTAGTATCGGCACAACGGGCGGGTTGACGCCGATGAGTTCGCCGTCCGTGAGTGCAGGCGAATTTCCCGGGGCGGTGGTGTGTAGCGGTGTTTATCAATAGCACCTTGCCATACCAACTACCTGAAAAAAATACTGCCACTGTTGTGCGAATAGATAACCTATTTGTCACCTCCGACCCGGTAATTTAGGTCGTGTGAAGGGAGGATCGAAATGGAAGGCAGCTACATCATCCGCATCTACCGCAAGACAAGCGGCCAGGTGGCCGGCCAGCGTGCGCATGACGGCACCGGTCTGACGGGGTCGATCGAGTCCGTCGAAAGTGGCGAACAGGGAGCATTTCATGATTGTGAGGGCCTGTGGGCCACCCTGGTCGGTATGACGACCCGGGACGACAAGCCGCCCGAGGACAAAAAAGACTGATGGATTAGGGGTCGGGCTTTTGGGCGATCATTGCCGGGGTACATATCGTCGCTCGCCGCGGATTAAAATTTTGAACGTCCAGCGCACCTCCTTCGACTCATCCCCAGATGCAGGCTCAATTCGGTCACACGCGAAGACCGGGCATACATAACACCGACGGTGTGTAATCAGGAGAAGTATATGAAAAAGCAATTAAATAGATGGATGCTGCTAGCGGTTCCGACACTGGTGTTATTAACAGCCTGTGGTGGTGGCGGTAGCGGCGGAGGCAGCAGCAGCGGTGGTGGTGACGGAGGCGGTAGTAGTAGTTCTGATAGCCCCCCTGAAGTGGCGGCGCCCGCACCGATATACCCACGCTATGCCTTTGTTGCCAACTATTCTGATAAAACGGTATCGAGCTATGCGGTGAATGCCGCCAATGGTCGGCTCAAGTGGATCGGCAAGACCGGCGCCGGGATTTACCCCACTGGCGTGGCCATCGACCCTACGTCCAGCTATGTCTACGTCAGTAATCAAGGCAGCGATGATATTTCGCAATACACGATCTCGACCTCGGGTGAATTGCAAGCCATGTCTCCGCCGAGTGTGTCGGTAGGCGCTGGGGCGAATCCAACGGACATCCGCATCGATGCCGCCGGTAAAAATGCCTATGTGACAAACAGGGATCACGACGAGGTCCTGCAATTCAGAATCGATGCCTCGGGCGGTCTTACCTCGCCGGTTGTGGTGGCGGCAGACAGCGGGCCTTATTCCATTGTGCTCGCCCCCTCGGGCAAGTACGCCTACGTGGCCAATCGGGACAGTGCGACGGTCTCACAATATGCCGTTGGCGCGGATGGCGCGCTGAATCCCATGAGCCAGCCGACGGTTATGGCCGGCACTGGCGCGAGTTACATCACGCTGGATCCGACGGGGAGGTTCGCCTATGTGTCGAATGTGAACGAGAAAACCATCTCGCAATATACGGTTGGCGCGAATGGGGCGTTGAGCCCGATGGGCACGGCGAGCGTGATCACTGGGTTATATCCCACGCTTATTAGCATCGACCCTGCCGGTAAGTATGCCTATGTGTCAGATTTTGAGGGCTCAGTTGTCTATCAATACACGATTGGCCAGGACGGGGCACTCAGCCCCATGACACCCGCGACAGTGGCAACGGGCGGGAACCCTTATTCGATCAGTATCGACGCGAGTGGTGGTTATGCCTACGTGGTGAATTACGGTAATGCCAGTGTCGCGCAATTTCGCATTAGCGAGAGTGGCGTGTTAACGCCCATCACGCCCGCCAGCGTGGCCGCGCAAATCGGCCCGGCGACCATGGCCATCAGCTATGGCAGCAGTGCGCTGGTGGCTTCTTCAAGCCGTGTCTATGTGGCGAATTATGGCGACGGGGGTGTTTCACAATTCAGCGCCGGGGCGAACGGCGAACTAAGCGCCCTGGAACCGGCCTCGGTAGCGTCGATACAGGGGACCTCATCCATTGCCATCGACCCGAGTGGTAAATATGCCTATACGGCAGAGTACGGCGGCACTGATGTTTCACAATACCGTATTGATGCGACAGGTAATCTGAGCCCGATGTCGCCGGCGACCATCTATGCGGGCCCGAATCCATCGTCGGTAGTGGTCCACCCCAATGGACAGTTCGTCTACGCTGCTGTGGGTACGGGAAGCAGTATCATTTCGTATCACGTCAAAGCCGATGGCGCACTCGAGGCCTTGTCGGCAACGCCGGGGATGTCCGGTACTTATGCGGAATCAATGACTATCGATCCAACCGGCAGATTTGTCTATGTCGTGAGTAGTGGCTCGAATACGATCACCCAATTCAGCGTTGATCCAGACGGTACGCTAAGCGCCATGAGCCCGGCTACGCTCCCGACCGACGGCCCCGCTAATTCCGTCACGGTTGATCCCACTGGCCGGTATGTGTATGTGGCGAACTTTGAAAGTGGCAGCGTATCACAATATTTGATCGGTGAAAGCGGCAAGCTGTCGGTAATGACGTTCGCCAACGTGACGGCCGGGGCGGGCGCCTATGCGGTGACGGTCGACCCCACGGGACAATATGCCTATGTGGTAAATTACAGCGACTCGACGATCTCGCAGTTCAGGATCAATGAGACCGGCGGCTTGATCGCAATGGACCCACCGTCAATCGTGGCGGGTGCTTCACCCTCCTCCATCACGGTCGATGCCGCGGGTAAATACGTCTATGCAACGAATTTTGATGGTGACAACGTCAGCAAATATACGATCGGTGCAACGGGGACATTAAGTGCCGTCGTGTCCGTGGAGACTGGCGTAAAACCACGCGCCGTTGTTACCAACACGGTTTATAAATAGATGAAGGCGCAGGCAGGCGGCAATCACCGCCTGCTTGTTTAATTCTGTCGAGGTTGCATCGGCAGGGCAAGTTAAACGGCATGAGTGAGGTCCGCGTGGTGTGATCGATGGCAAAACAATAATTTTAATATCAAAAGAGGGAGTGACCATGAACAGGTTTTTGCAAATGATGATTCTGCTTGCATCGGGTGTGCTGGTGCAACCTGCCCTGGCCGGTGAATACGACTTTATACCGGGCCTGTGGCAGACCACGACCAAGCTGGAGATGAAGGGGATGCCGGCGCAGATGGCGGGGATGATGGCCCAGGCGCCAAAGACGACAAAGAGCTGCGCTAAAAACAGCGATCATATATTCGAATCTGACAAGCAGTGTCAGTATGAAAAAAAACGCATCAGCGCCAGCAAGGTGCAGGTCGCGGTCAGTTGCAATGGCGGACAAAACAAGGGATCGGGCGAGATAAACTTTCACGGCAAAAAGGCCGATGGCTGGTTTGAGATGACGATGTCGCAGGGCCCGGCGGGTCCGATGGTGATGAAAAGCAGTTTTGCGGCCACCTATCTGGGGGCATGTAAATAGTCGCGTGACGATATAACACCTGCCGCGACCGCCTCGATTTAATTTTGAACGGAATAATAGTTTGATTCGACATATCACTAAGGCGTAACAATGACAGGGAAACAACGGGCGTTGGCCCGGTTTAAAAACGAAATGGCAATCAACAGCGTGATTTTATAATCATATAAGGGGACAAAGATGAAACTACACAGCCAGTTGTTATGTATCTGTGGGATTTTAATCGGCATGAATAGCCCGGCTTGGGCGGCGAGTCAGTCGAATGAGGTACAAACAAATAAATTTAAGGCTGCGCCGCCGAGTCTCGTTCCGCAGCCGGAGATCATCCGTTTTCAACACAGCGGCAACTGTGTCAATAAAAGCCAGGAATTTACGATCATCGGCAGGCATTTCGGCGTGAATGGGCAGAACCGTGGCAAGGCGGTCTGGCTCAGATTCGGCGGCAGCAACAAGGCACTGGCGGTAGCACAATGGTCTGACACGAGCATACGTGTCAAGTTCCCCTCGGATCCGGAACTGCGTACCGGCAGGTACCTCATTGATATCGGCATAGTCAACACCCGCACCTCTCAGTGGTTAAGCAATACCAATGTACATTTAAACGTCTGTCGTCGTTAAACTACACCGCGTCAAACTGACGGGGTATTAACACCAACTACGTCACTCCGGCGCAGGCCGGAGTCCAGAAGTGTCAACCTCTGGATTCCGGCTGACCAGCTGCCGGAATGACAACATTTGCAGCAAGCTGCGGGGAATTTAATCCACAAGGATTAACCACCATGGGGGGTGCGCTTGCGCACCTCCATGATTTAACCCGCTGGCGAATCTATAAATGCGATAAACTTTATCTTTACCCTCATCATTCAGCCCGGTGACATGGTCACCGCAATATCACCCGTAAAATTCTCAAATATTTTTGAACGTAACGACAACCACGTTCGACTCATCCCTGAGGCAGCAACCTTGCTTATGTCCGGCGCAGGGTGATGTGCTGCGCATAAATATCCGATTTGTATCCCGGAAAGGGATAACTTGCGTAACAAGAGTTAATGAAATTTAAGGAGAAGTTTATGAAACATATATTTTCAAGCTGGATGGTGGCTGTTGTCCCGGCGCTTGCCTTATTGACGGCCTGTGATGGCGGTGGGGCTGGAGCCACGGCCGTCAGCGCTGCGACACAATTTGCCTATGTAGCAAATTATGGCGCCAACACAGTGTCAACTTATGGCATTAATCCTGACACAGGCGCATTGCAGAGCGTGGCGAGTGTGGCCACGGGTAGTGTGCCGCTTGCCGTAACGACGGATCCCGCCGGGAAATTTGCCTTTGTGGCAAATAATAGCGGATATTCTGTTTCTGCATATAGTATTAACGCAACGACGGGGGAGCTGACCAGCCTGGGCGCGGATGCCACGGCAGGTACGTCGCCCAACTATGTTGCTGTGCATAAGTCCGGCTCGTTCCTATACGTGCCCAACAATGGTTCGAATAATGTCTCTGTTTTTAGTATCGGGGCGTCAGGTGCGCTTACGGAGATTGTCGGCAGTCCGTTTGCGGCGGGCACCTATCCCACAACGGTTGCACTTGACCCATCCGGTAAGTTTGCTTACGTCACAAACGGTGGTAGCCATAACGTTTCGGCTTATACGGTTAATACGACTACCGGCGCGCTCACAGCAGTGGCGGGCAGTCCGTTTGCGGCAGGAACAACGGCCCAGTCTGTAGCGGTAAGTCCATCTGGTAAATTTGCCTATGTAGCGAATGCATCGTCTGGGAATGTATCTGCCTATTCCGTAAATACCACAAGCGGTGTGCTCAGTCCAATAGCGGGCAGCCCCTATGGTGCAGGCTCTGGAGCAAACTCGATCACGCTCGACCCTTTTGGCCGGTTTGCCTATGTCGGTAATACAGGTTCAAACACGATATCCGCCTACAGCATCAACTCAACAACCGGTGTGCTCACCAGTATCGCTACGGTGGATGCCGGTATAAAGCCAGGGTCGGTGACGATCGAAGCCAATGCCAAGTATCTCTACGTCGCTAACTACGGTTCCAACAACGCCATGACCTTTGCGATTGATGCGGCTACCGGCGCGCTGACAAAGGTTGATACGGTGACCACGGGTCTGAACCCGGCCTCGATATATACAAAGCATACGTATTAAAGATAGATCGGGCCGTTGGTGTACAGCGTAAAACAATGGCCATTAAATGACTTTTAACGAAGGAGGAACAGATATGCAATTAAAAAGGATCAGCATGGCAGTCTTGTCATTTTCCCTGCTGGTGTTACTGAG
>JAHEDB010000417.1 GCA_024641465.1 Chromatiales bacterium
CTCTGCGTCCTGCTCTCGGCCCTGGCCAATATCCCGATCAGGCAATCCCTGGCCATCACCGGCTCGGTCAACCAGCTCGGTGAGGCCCAGTCCATCGGTGGCGTGAATGAAAAAATCGAAGGCTTTTACGATATCTGCCACGCCGGCGGTCTGAATGGCGAACAGGGTGTATTGATCCCCGCCTCCAATGTGCAGCACCTGATGCTGCGCCAGGACGTACGCGAGGCCGCACAGCGGGGTGAGTTTCATATCTATGCCTACGACCACGCCGATCAGGCCATCGAAATCCTCACCGGTATACCGGCCGGGGAGTTGGATGACGAGGGCCAGTATCCGCATGGCAGCATCAACCAACTTGTCGCGTCACGCCTGCAAGAGCTGGAAGATATCCGCGAAAAGACCCACAAGACCGACAAGGACGAGTCACACAAGGAAGACGCGGAAACACCCGCAGATGATGCGAAATAGATTACCAGCGGTGAGTGAGGGCCACGCGGCCAAAGGTAGTGGTGTCAGATGAGGTATCGATCCCGGATTGACCGGCGGTGAAGGTCATGGACCAGTCACGGTCCATGTCCCACACCAGGTACATCGAGCCGGTACTGGCAATACTCTTATCCACGACGGATTCACTCTGTGAGCCATTCACACCGATAGCGCCCCACTTGAAGTTATAACTCAGGTCCCCAGAATGCCGCCAGGCTTCCAGTCCGGATGCCATGCCCAGGCTCGACGCAGGAAAAATGGCCTGCATCAGTTTGGGATAATTTACCAGGCTGGTCACATCACGGTCATATTCATATTCAATATACGATGCACTGACGGACCAGGGATAAAGCCCGTAATAACTGATATTGATCCCCCTGCCTGTGCTGTCTACCTCGTAGGAGTCCGGCAGCTGATAATACTTACCTCTAAAAAAAACAACCCCACCATTGGCATTAATCGTTGTCTGCCTGTCTTCATAAATCAGCTGTACATACCAGTCATTCGTATTTACCCCAAGCTTGAAACGTCGGGTGCGCGTTTCCAGCGTCTGGTCGTTACCCCAGTACTCATAGTCAAACGCAGCGACAAGCGGGGCCGCGTAGTCACTGCTGATACCTGCCAGACGTGAATGGGTTTCAAAAACATCGGCGTCAGCAGCCGGGCGGTTTCCGCCAGCCATACCACGCAGGTGCAGACCGTTTTTAAATCCGAGGTCCAGATCGACATAGGCCTCTTTGCTATCGGTGGAATCCTTGCCGGCTTCCAGGCTAATGGATGACATCGACTTGTCAGCCGCTGTGGCATTTGGACTGGCCAGCAACACACAAACGGCCATCGACAGCCCAGCCCCATGGGTTCGCATTCAAAACTCCTGGCGTATTTTATCGTCGTTGTCGTTGTTGATAACGTTGCTGTAACTGTTGTCTTTGTTGCGGCGTCATCCGGCGAATCACCCGCTGCCGCACCTGCTGGCGTTGTTCCGGTGTCATACTGCGCCATTTATCACGCAGGGCATCGCGCTGTTCGGGTGGCAGCTTATTGAACCACTCGAAGCGATTACGCAGGGCGGCGCGCTCCTCCTCCGGCAGATCCCTGAACTCCTGAAAACGCTTGCGCAATTCATCACGCTGTTCCGGTTGCAGTGTCTGCCACTGCTGGTGGCGCTGCTTCGCCTGCTGGCGCTGTGCGGGGCTCATCGCCTGCCAGCGTTGTGCGCCCTTGCGCAACCGATCCTGTCTTTCAGCAGGCAGGCTCGCCCACTGCTTTTCAAACGGTTTCAACACGCGTTGCTCTTCTGTCGATAGTTCCTGCCAGGTCATGGCCGACACACCCTGTGCGGTGATTAACAAAGTGGTCAGCAGCATACCGAATACGATTTGCTTATTCATGCTTCCGCTCCTCTTGTTGCTTGTCGGCAAGATCCTGACTGTCCAGTTCCACCATGTGTAACGGGTCCAGCCATTGACCATCGATATTCTCCCCGCTGCCCAGAAACTCCAGCAGTTCCATACTCGGCTGTTGCGGCTGTTCGTCATCGGCCACGGCCTGCTGACAAAAGAGGAGTAAAGCGCATAGATAAACATTCGGGTTAACCCTTTTCACTTTCAAGTTCCAGCCATTGATAGAATTCCAGATCCCGATATAACTCGAAATCCTCCGTCGCCGTCAACAAGGGCAGATCATCCAGTGGCATGCTATCTTTCTCCGGCTTTTGTATCAGCCAGACCGAGACCACCAGCAGGGTCGACATGGCGGTGGCCATGATCAGCCTGTGCCGGATAAACCAACGCGGTTGCTGTCGCCCGCTATCCAGTGCCGTCAGCCGCGCGGCCTTGAGACGGGCCAGGGTCACGGCATCCAGTTGCTGCACGGATCGATCAAGACCGGCCTTGATGCCGTCGATCAATGGCTGATCCTTATCATGACTCATACTCATAGCCCTCCAGTGAATCGCGTAGCGCCTGTAGCGCGCGAGAATAATGGGTTTTGACACTGCCCTCGGAACAACCCATGGCCGCGGCGGTCTGTCTCACATCCAGCCCTTCCCAGGCCCGCAGCAGGAACACCTGTTGCTGACGCAGCGAGAGTTGTTGCAACGAGCGGTCCAGTGCCTCGACCCCCTGTCGGCCATCGAGGATCCGTTCCGGCGTCGCCAGTCCGGTATCGGGCAGATTATTGATCGGGTCGTCCGCATCGTCGTTGTCGTCCTGTTTAAAAAATAAATGCCGCAGACCATTGCGGATTTTACTGCGCCGATACCAGTCGCGGATCGTGGTCTGCAGGATACGATGAAACAACGGGCCCCATTCATCGGCGCCACGCCCGGCATATTTCTGCACCAGCTTGGTCATCGCATCCTGCACCACATCCAGGGCATCCTCGCGGTTGCCGGTGGCGATGAAGGCCATACGATAGGCGCGTTGCTCGCTGCTCGCCAGAAA
>JAHEDB010000418.1 GCA_024641465.1 Chromatiales bacterium
GATGCCGGCGTCGATCTTTATCTGACCAAACCGATTCGCTCCAGAACGCTTTTACAGGCAATTTCAACCCTCGGTCCGGAACGAAACAGTGCAATCGAGCAACCAGCAGACGATCAGGTACAGAGCAATAACGCCACCCTTGATAATCGGCTGTTAGAAGAATTCGGATACGATTCCAGTTTTATCACCCGGCTCGCCAATTCTTTTATATTCACAACCGAAAAGTATCTGGCCGAACTGGATAGCTATTCGCAGCATAACTATCATGCCTATCGCCAGACCATGCACGCCCTGAAAAGCGGCGCTGGAAATATTGGTGCGGCGACCATGCAGCATCTCGCCCAGCGTGCGGAAGACCTTAGCCAAACGGAATATGACAAATCGGCCCACGACTATATAGTAAACCTGACGGATGAATTTCAGATGGTGAAAAACGCCTTACAGGCATTGATCGAATCGCGCCACAAGGATCAGCAAACCTGAGTTAACAGACGTGGCTGTCCAACAATCTTGCCGTGCGCCGGATCTGCGCCTTGAACAAGCGCTCCATTACCCGCAGTGACTTGTCATCCAGCAACAGGGCACTGTCCACCCAGAGATCGGTTATATTTCGCAGTTCCTCGAGTGTAATGGGGTGCGATAACAGTTTTGCCTTGTGAATGGCCAGGCGACCATTGCGTTGTTTGCTGTGGGTATCGATAAAATCATCTACCGCCACACGCCCGTCACCTACCTCAGCCAGAATATCAACGATACCCATTTCATGGAATTCAGTCGCCGTATAATTGCGCCCCGAGATCAGCAATTTTTCAATCTCACTGACATGGATTCGATGGCGCAAATAGGTATAGGCACCCATGCCTGGAAACAGATTAAACAGGATCTCCGGAAAACCGAGCCGCACATCCTTTTCCGCGACGACAACATTGCACGACAAGGCCGCCTCCAGGCCACCGCCCAGGGCATTACCCTCGAGCAGGGCGATGGTTGTCACATCCTGATCAAGCATACTGGTACAGGCAAACCCAAGGTCCAGACACGAGTAAGCATAGGAACGCAGGGTGTCACGGTCGCGCGTTTCCACGCAATGCCTAAACAGATTCAGGTCTCCGCCCAGATTATAGATACCCTGTTTGCCAGAGGCGGCAACCAGATAATTGACCTGACGTGAAATATTATTGGTTTGTTTGATGCTGCTAAAGAGCGTATTTAGCTCTTTGAGCAAAGTGACAGTAAAACACGGTACCGGCTCTCCCTTCATAAAAAACCACAGGGAATGCCGTTCGCTGTCATATTTCAGCTCAAGCTCGGACAGTTCCAGATTTAAAAAATGCGACTTTATCATTGCCCTTTATCCTCCTGTCACGACATCATTAGGCGATGTCTACTCAGCCTGTTTACAGAATTATTTGATAATCTATAAAGAAGAGCAATCATACACTTTTACTTTTCAGTATGAAGGTTATCGCAACCACAACGCCAATTTATTATAATTACATCATAAATATGAACCACATCAATCTTTTTCAGCTTCGTTATGAACATTCTCTCAGCCCACACGACATTTGCAATGAATCAACACCCAGACCAGCGATGTTCTAACAATGTATGCCCCCACAATGCCTTTCTTTTAGTAGTGCAATATACCGCTTTGTCTACTTCACCCGTCACGCCTTTCATCTGACAAACTTACAATCTCAACACCACATGTACGACAGCAAACAAGCCTTACATAAAACTTTACCTTGCGGTCGATCTGAAAAATGGTGAAACAAAAATTAACGAAACTTCTAATCCTGCCGATATCAAACTTGTAAAGCTCTGCTTTAATAAAGATAATAATTCTGTGGAGAAAAATATAAGATATGGAAGCAGCTAAAAAACACCTTTATAACGACATCACCCATGAGCTAAAGATTGGCCCTGGCGCTATCAGTCTTGGGCGTGCCTCGGACAACGACATCAGTGTTACGGATAAAAGTGTCAGCGCCTTTCATGCCAGGATCTTTACCTATTTCAATACCTCGTATATTGAAGACCTGGACAGCACGAATGGCACCTTCCTGAATGATAAAAAGATTCACAAACATATTATTCACCCCGGTGATGTCATTCGTCTCGGCAACCTCAGCATCAAAATTACCGACCAGGATGAATGGCCTTTTCGCTATCGGTAAATAACTACCCCAACCACCCCGTCTACTGTAACAATTTGTTAAATCCTGACTCACCAGACAAGAATAATTGTCGGTCGGTCATGATTTAACAAATGTTCACCTCAATTAAATAAAGGCTTTAAAGCTCTGTGTCGATAATTCGCACAAGGAAGTGTTGAGTATGGATTTTGTAATATTTCGATTGTCAGGACAGAGTGATGCAAACCGCCGTACAAAAGAAACCATCGAACGGGATAACATCTGATTTAGTTCTCGTGCCGGGTGTGCTCGAGATAGGGCGCGCCGGTCAAAATCACATCTGCCTCGATAGCCCTTCCATTAGCCACTACCATGCCAAAATAGTCACCTATTTTCACGAATCGTATCTAATAGACTTAAGTAGTGAAGAGGGAACGTTTCTTAACGGCAAAAGAGTGATCAAACACAGCCTAAAACCGGGCGATATCATCCAGCTTGGAGAATACAGCTTTAAGGTCAGGTCACCCAGTGAGTGGTATTTTACCGACCCAGCAAGACCAGCGACAGATCGGGCCAGTAGGTGATGATCAGTACCGCAAACAGCAGGATAAAGAAGAACGGCAAGGTCGCCAGATAGATCTGCATCACCGGTCGCTCAAATCGGTGGCTGGCGATAAACAGATTCATGCCCACCGGCGGGGTAAAATATCCGAGCTGCATATTGGCCAGGAAAATGATCCCCAGGTGCACCGGGTCGATGCCATACCCCAGCGCAATCGGTA
>JAHEDB010000419.1 GCA_024641465.1 Chromatiales bacterium
CGATACCTCCAGCCGCACCAGAAAACGACCTGCGTTGGTCGGATTCAGTTCGGCGACAGCCCCGTAGGAAGTCCAACCGGGCCCCGATGATACCGCCGCGCCCGGCAAGGCCAGACACAGTGCCCCGATCAATAATAAAGTCTTACCTGCTCGCATCGACTGTCCCTCTCTGTAATAGAAATTGTTTCTAAACGGCGCCTGTACTAACGTTCAAACATTGGCCAAAACACTATTCTACCGCTGGTCCGATCTGACTTTCTATCACCAGTCAGGATATAATCCGGTTTGTTATGGTCATCACGCAGTCGCCATGAAAATACTTAACAAGTTAAACGTCCTTATTTATTTGTTAGTCAGTTACAGCAGTTCCGCATTCGCCGTTGAATATCTGCAAGACTTCCCCGACGCCAGGCCACTACAAATCTTTGCGGATAACGCCGGCAAGTTTTATGTCGATTATGGTGATTATGTTTATATCTACGATCAAGGACGGACCGACACCATCCGACTGACCACCGTCTATGGGAACATGCGCGTCAACTATCGGGACACCACGGTAACAGGCTCGGGCCTGATCATCACCTATGTGCTGGCCTCCTACACCGTCACCTATCCGATCACCGTCAACGGCACAACCACCTACTCATCCACCACCTACAGTGATCGGTTTTTAGAATTCTGTAACCCCGGCTGCACACACCACAGGGTGAGCGGCAAATTGTCTGACGAGGGGTTTATCAAGGATGTCAATGGCAATGTCTATTTTAAAATAGCCGGCGGATCAGGCGCCAGGTATTACATCAACCAAAGAACCGTCAGTAAATCCGAGTATGACAGCGCCGCCATCCGATCTTCCCCCGTCAAGATATACACAAAAACAAGTGAAGCGCCATTCAATGTCGGCGACCCTGACATTGTCATTCACTACCCCAAAGACGGCGCCGCGACGACGCATACCGCACGCTTCAGGGGCAAGCGTTCGATTGTCTGGGACAGCGGCAAAATTCCCCATGTCTTTTATCATGACCCCGGCGATCGCATTTTCCGTCATACCTATTACAACGACAAGTCACACGACCTTGTGGAACTGGTGGTGGATCAAAAGGAAAGCGGTTATGAAAACCTGGCGTTTGTGGAAGGCGATTCGATCTGGACGATCAATTACTTCTATCGTAACGCCCTCACCAAGGGTTTACTCGCAACCCGAATGGACAATACCGGGCAGATAACCCGGCAATTCGTCCTCGATGCCTCACAGTCAGACAACATCGGCTGGAACCTGGCCGGTGCCCGTGCGCCGAACGGCCGCCTGTTGCTCAGCTACGCCACCAATGGCGAAAGCGGCAAACAAATCTACCTGCTACTCTCCGGCACCGATGAGCTGACACAAATGGGTAACAACCTGGCCAGCTTCGGCCATGTCCGTGGCAGCGACTATGCCGGACAACTGACTCAAACAGAGCAGCAGGAGATCGGACATACCCTGGCGGAAGGTTATCTCAAAGACTACAAGAGCTTCGCACTTTCAGCCGGCGTGGGCGCGCAATACGCCTTCTGGCAGCTGATGGCGGAACGAGATACGCACTACGACATCAACAACTCCATTGTTAATCTGGTGGAATTTCAAAGCAAATTTTATGATATCGATTATGGCTTTGAGATTGCCAGGAACTCAGCAACGACACAGACCGCGTCAGCCGACAATACCGGCGTTGCACAATATGCCAGCGCCTATATCGGTTGGGATAAATTGCTCTACAACTACGACTTCAAGCTCAACCTGGAACAGGGCAAGACCAGGGTCAGATTCACCTACGACCCGGAGCAACTCAACATCAATTATGAAATGAATTATTCCAGTATCAAACTCAGCCTGCTGTCCCAACAAAGGCGGCAGTTTGGTTTTGAATATCAACACTTCAATCAATACCGCAAGATCGACAAATATACCTATAACAGCGGGGCGGGCTGGCAATATAACAGCTCCGGCATCGGTGAGCTCGATACCAAGGTATATCTGGGGCATTATGGCTATTCCACCCTGAGTTACCTGGAAAAATACGGCGTAAAGGAAAACCGCTGGTATATTGACCTCGAAGGCAAGGCCGGTGTCGTCCAGCACGAATATAAAGGTAGTTCTACCGCAGCCTGGGGCGCCAGACCGGACTTTGACATCGCCATCATGGTCGGCGGCCAGTTCGAAGCAGGCTGGATCTGGTTCCAACGTTGGAGCAGCATGAAGGCCCTGGGCGGTTATGTGAAGGTCGGATACCGAGTCAATCTGGATTTTTACCCCGATGAAAAACCCAATGACCAGTACAAAGGTGACGAAGGCGAGACACGATACACTCTCGGCGATGCCTACCTGCTGCGGCATGGACCCTTGGCGATGATTGGGTTGAATTTCTGACATGCCCCCTCACAAATACCTCGCCCACTATCCACCCACGCTACTTGCCCAGGTAGAAACCCTGATACGGGATGAGCGCCTCAGGGACTATCTGCTTGAACGATATCCCAGGCCGCATACCATCGCCAATGATAGCGACCTGCGCGACTATGTCATGGCCATCAAAAACCAGCACATGAAAAAGGCGTCGCCGCTCAGCAAGATCATCTACGACACAAAGATTCATGTTGTACACAATGCCCTGGGCCTGCACAGCTACGCGACCCGTGTGCAAGGGCAAAAACTCAAGACAAAAAACGAACTCCGGATCAGTGCGGTATTTAAAAATACACCCGAGGCATTCCTGAACATGATCGTGGTCCACGAACTGGCCCACCTGAAGGAAAAGGAACACAACAAGGCCTTTTATCGCCTGTGTCTGAACATGCTCGGTGACTATCACCAGTTGGAGCTGGATACGCGCCTGTTTCTGATCCAGACGGAACTGGCTGGTTCTATCTATGACT
>JAHEDB010000039.1 GCA_024641465.1 Chromatiales bacterium
CCACCTCGTGCACCCCGTCCGCCAGCCCCATCAGCGTCCTGAAACTGCTATCCAGCATAAAAAAACCACCGCGGTCGATCTCCTAACCGACGGATTTCAATATGCCTCTGACCCGGTACAGATCATTGGCCATGGAACCGTCCGCCGCCTGGCTGACAATCACCAGTTCACCGCCAAGCCCCACCGCCAGGGTACGGGCCAGCTTGCGTCCCAGGACTACGCCATGCGCATCATCACGCGCCAGCCACGCCCCCTCGGCGACATGCCGGTGGATCTGCGTCACAGTGGCCTCATGTTCGATATCAATGCCCCGCAGTTGTACCCCGGCCGAACTGCTGCCGGCCGCGGCCAGGGCAAAACCGAACAGGCGTGGTGACGCGTTAAAACCCTGTCTGTGGAGTTTTTCCAGCATCACATCGACAGCCGGGATACGCGTATAGAGGTCCGGGTCATCCCGATAGCCTCGGGCATGAATCTGGATATCACCCAGATTCATCGCCAGGGCATTACGCTCAGTGGAGATAAACAAACCCTCCATCAGGGCCGCATAAAAGATCATGATCATCCCGGCAAAACCCATTGCCGCCGTTGTCACCACGCTGCGATGCCGGTTGCGGCTGACGTTACGCATGGCAAAGGCGAGCAGATTCACGCTCAATATCGCTTCAGGTTGGCGAGGGAAAAAAAGTTGTCATTCAGCCGGACATTAAATTGCAGGGATTCGTAGACAAACTCGGTGTGTTCATCGGGCTTATCCGCCGGGGTGAGACGCATTACCGCGGGTCGTTGTCGCCCGGCCAGCAATTTAATATCGCTGAAGGTCATGGTCCGCGCCAACTTAAGATCCTCATCGTAGAATTTTTCATACACCGGCAAATAATCCGGCTTGGTCACCATCAATTCCAGTTTGCCCCACACCACCGCGGCTTCCGCTTTTGGTTTAAGTTCAAAGATCATCACCTGCTTGCCATCACGCAGCCCCTCGAAGCTGATCGTCGGGATATAGTCCTCCTCCATACGTGACTCCTTGACCAGGTCATCGTTGGTAAAATGACTGCCCATCCAGGAGCCCATCATCATGCCCGAGGTCAGACGAATGGTGCGATCCGTGCGTGGCAGATAACTATATATAGTGGTACCAGATTTGAGTGTAGCCGTGCCTTTTTCCTTGAGGGGTTTGAGGATACGCATCAGGGTCTGCTCGGTGCCCTTCGACCACCCTTCCATTTGCAGGCTACGGGTGTAATGGCGGGTTTTGACGTGCATGCTGAAACGCCCGTGGGAGGAGTCTCCCCGCCACAGGTCATCGATTTCGCGGAGGATTTTTTTCGCCCGCCCGCTATCATTGTCGACAGCAAAGGCTGTAGATACGCCGGGGCCGCCGGGATAGTACATCACCAATAGGGGGATAATTCCCGCCAGGATAGCGGTGTCAGGCCTCATGCCACTCACTCCTGCAACAGTTTGTCGTGCTTGGGTTATCTACACAGTATAAACACAAGCGAGACAGATATCAGTTGGACAAGATATTAACAATGACATGAATTAATAAACAGGGAATTTACTACCTGACAAATTGCTTACGCAAATTATTGAAATAGGCGTGGGCACCGCCCTTCATAAAGAAATAAGACCGCACCCCCTTTTCCTCGATATGGTACATCAACCATTCGACCTGCTTACCCGCCTGATCATAGATCAACAAAGTGCGGTTTTCTGCCTTGGCCTGCTCCAGGTATTTGTCGACCGCCGTTGCATCGTCCAGTGAAACGCGCTGCTCCTTGCCAACAAAAATACCGATCCCTTCACGCTGAAACTGATCGCGAACATCCATAACCAGGGCATTGGTAGTCGCCACCTTTTCTTCAAATAAATCCGGCTCGATCAGGTGTTTCTTGAATCGGGCTTTATCGATCAGATTGGCGGGATTGATCGGCGATTTACCCAACAGGACCGACTCGGCGGGATATTTTTTGGCCCAGTCCATGATCCCGGCATCATAAGCAATCACGTTACCGATATCGAACTGACGGCACTTGTCCACCGCCTTATAGGACTTCATACAGGTCTTGCCATTACAGTAGGCCACGATGGGCTTGTTGCCTTGCTTACTGCGCAGGTCTTTCATTTTTTCAAGAAAACTTTTATCCGCCAGGGGGATATTGATCGCATCCTTGATGCGCAGGGTCTGATATTCGTAAGCGGAACGTACATCGACAAACACGACCTGACTGCGCCGCTGGTAGGCGTCATCCAGTTCAATATAGGGAACCGCCAGATAGAGTTTGCGACCGGGAAATTCTGCATCGGCCGCAAAACCGAGAGGGCCGTAAAATAAAGCACATACTAATATTATAATAAGCCGTTTCATTTCTTCCCCGCTTGCATAAAAACCATCAAAAACAATAAATGGCCCTTATCTTAGGGGAATAAAATATTTTTACCAACAACTATTGTTACAGACAGCTGTGATAATCCTTGCGCAGCTTGAGGATCTCCAATGCCACCCCGGCCTGTGAAACACCATTGGCCACCGATTTTTCCCACCACTTGGCGGCTTCGCAATAACTGCGCTCGGCGCCCTTGCTATTAGCATATAAAATTCCCAGATTATATTGCGCCATGCCATCGCCATTGATCGCGGCCTTGCGCCACCACATCATGGCCGTTTGCATGTCTTTCGCCACCCCGAGCTTACCGACAGCATAGACAATCCCCAGATTGTATTGGGCATCGGCATTACCCTGGTTGGCCGCCTGCTGCCACCAGTAAACGGCCTTCGCTGCATCGATATCAACACCTTCACCCTGGGCATAGGCAACCGCCAGATTATGCTGAGCATTGGGGTGTCCGCTGCGGGCCGCGGCCAGATACCAGAGAAACGCCTGTTCGACATTTTTTTTCATTCCCATACCGGCATCGGCCATCATCCCCATGTAAAACTGGGCTTCACTCACGCCCTTGTCCGCCAGCGGTGACAGCAAGCGGGTCGCCAGGTGGTAATCCTCCTGACCGAAGGCCCGCAGGCCACTCACCAGCTGTCTTAAATCAGAGCGGTCCTCAGTGCCTATCTCGGACAACTTGTCCTGGCTATAACTGGCATGGCTATTCATCGATGGGCTCATGGCCCCAGCCTGATTCGAATACAGTAGTAAAATCACAATGGCGGCGAATAACAGGCGATAGACATGCTGAGCATGTGAACGGCCATTGAGTGGACGGTAAAAACGGTTTTGAGAATTTTGCATACCGACAGTCTCTTGCTGATGGTTCAGGGATAATCCTGTTGTTAAGAGACTTATCGTCTTGCCGAAGACGTGACTTTAGTCACAAATACCCTGTTGTGGAGTACGTGGTTTGCCTGACGGGTGTAACCGTGGGGATGGTAAAACAATTTTACAAAAAAAAGGCGGGGAGAACCCCGCCTTTTTTTGTGACTTAGTGTCGGTGTAAAAATTACGCCGCCTTGGTCACCTTCTGGTCCAGTTCGCCAGAGGTATAACGCTTGACCATGTCATCCAGGCTGATCGGTTTGATCTTGCTGGCGTGACCGGCACAACCGAAGGCTTCGTAACGAGCCTTACAGATTTCCTTCATTGCCTTGGTGGATTCCTTGAGGAATTTACGCGGGTCGAAGTTGCTCTTGTTATCCATCAAGTGCTTGCGAATGGCGCCGGTCGAGGCCATACGCAGGTCGGTGTCGATATTGACCTTGCGTACGCCGTTCTTGATGCCTTCAACGATTTCTTCCACAGGCACGCCATAGGTCTGACCCATGTCGCCGCCGTAGTTGTTGATGATCTGCAGCCAATCCTGCGGTACGGAAGAAGAACCGTGCATAACCAGGTGCACGCCCGGGATACGCTGGTGGATTTCCTTGACGCGGTCGATACGCAGGATCTTGCCGGTCGGCTGCTTGGTGAACTTGTAAGCGCCGTGGGAGGTGCCGATGGCAATCGCCAGGGCGTCTACACCGGTCTTGGCAACGAACTCAGCGGCTTCTTCCGGGTCGGTCAGCAGCATGGAGTGATCCAGCTCGCCTTCGGCGCCGTGGCCGTCTTCTTCACCCATCTTGCCGGTTTCCAGCGAACCCAGGCAGCCCAGCTCGCCTTCGACCGAGACGCCACCGGAGTGGGCCATGTTGACGACGGTACGGGTAACATCGACGTTATATTCAAATGAAGACGGGGTCTTCATGTCTTCCATCAGGGAACCGTCCATCATCACGGAAGTGAAACCGGACTGGATGGAACGCAGGCAGACGCCTGGAGCCGAGCCGTGGTCCTGGTGCATACAAATGGGAATATGGGGGTACATTTCCTCCGCCGCCATGATCAGGTGACGCAGGAAGGGTTCGCCGGCGTAGGAACGGGCACCAGCGGAACCTTGCATAATCACAGGGCTGTTGGTTTCATCGGCCGCCTGCATAATGGCGTGGACTTGTTCCATATTGTTAACGTTGAAAGCCGGCATGCCAAAGCTATGTTCAGCAGCGTAGTCCAGCAGTTCGCGTAAGGTAATCAGGGCCATTGGGACCTCCTTGGTAATAATTGATCTAGTGAATTAAAAAACAAACGTGTATTTAAAAATGCTTAAACCTTCAATTCTGGTTACTACCCAGGTCGCCGACCCGGACGATCTTCATGGCGTTGGTACCGCCCAACTCGCCCATCATGTCACCCTTGGTCAGGATCACCAGATCGCCATCCCGGACCGTACCACGACGCAATAACTCGTCGACGGCCTCACGGTTGACCTGGGCATGATCCTTCCCGACCGGTTCAAAGCTCACGGGGTAGACACCACGGTAGAGAGTCACCTTTCTACGCGTCTCGACATGGCTCGTCAAGGCGAAGATCGGGATACCGGAGCTGATGCGGGACATCCACAAAGGGGTAGATCCGGACTCGGTCAGGGCGGCAATGGCCTTGGCCCCCAGATGGTTGGCGGTATACATCGTTGCCATGGCAATGGCCTCATCGATACGCCCAAACACCGAGTCGATACGGTGGTCAGAGTGGGTGGTAATGCGCTGTTTCTCGGCCTCGCGACAGATCCGGTCCATGGCGGCGATGGCCTTGTCCGGATATTTGCCGCTGGCAGTCTCGGCCGACAGCATCACGGCGTCGGTACCGTCGAGTACGGCATTGGCCACGTCAAAGACCTCGGCACGGGTCGGGATATGGCTGTAGATCATGGACTCCATCATCTGGGTCGCGGTGATCACCACCTTGTTCATCTTGCGGCCCAGGGTAATCAGGTGCTTTTGCACGGGAGGTAGAGAGGCATCACCGATCTCCACCCCCAGGTCGCCGCGGGCAATCATAATCACGTCGGAGGCCTCGATGATCGATTCGATCACCCCCAGGGATTCAGCCCGTTCAATCTTGGAAATAATGCCGCCGTAACCGCCCGCCTCACGCAGCAAGCGGCGCGCCTCGTTGACATCCTCTGCCGAACGGACAAAGGATACGGCCAGATAATCGGCCTGCATGGCCGCGGCGGTCTTGATGTCTTCCCGATCCTTGTCGGTCAGGGCCGGGGCGGACAGGCCACCCCCCTGTTTGTTAATCCCCTTGCGATTAGATAACTCACCACCGGAGACAACCCTGCAAATCACTTCCGTATCAGTGACCTCGTTGACCCATAACACAATGCGGCCGTCATCCAGCAACAGGGTGTCGGCACGCTTCACATCATTGGGTAACTGCTTATAGGCCACGCCGACCCGGTCGAGGTTGCCCTCTGCCGGGTCGAGTTTGGTGTCCAGCACAAAGGATGCGCCTTCTTCCAGCATGATCTTGCCGGACTTGAACTTCTCAATACGGATCTTGGGACCTTGCAGATCACACAGCACACCGATCTGGCGGCCATGGGCGCGGGCCCGGTTGCGGACCCGTTCGGCACGTTCGATGTGTTCCTCGGCCGTACCATGGGAAAAGTTGACCCGGATAACATCCACACCGGCCTCGATGATCTTGTCGAGCATCTTGGGGTCGTCGGTGGCGGGACCGAGCGTTGCAACAATCTTGGTTCTTCTTAACATAAGTTTTTCATTATATTCCGGATCACCTCCGAAAAGGTGATCCGGTGGCAGGTTTTTGGCTTTATTTGGCGCGTTCTTCCAGGATGGCCACGGCAGGCAGGGTCTTGCCTTCCAGGTACTCCAGGAATGCACCGCCGGCGGTCGAGATATAACTGACCTTGTCGTAGATGTCATATTTCTGAATGGCGGCAATGGTGTCACCGCCACCGGCCAGGCTGAAGCCCTTGGCATTGGCAATCGCCATGGCGACGGTCTTGGTGCCACCGCCGAACTGGTCAAATTCGAACACACCTACCGGGCCGTTCCAGACGATGGTGCCGGCCTTGGCGATAATATCGGCCAGTTCCTGGGCGGACTTCGGACCAATGTCAAAGATCATGTCGTCATCCGCCACTTCCGAGGGCTTCTTCAGTACCGCAGGTTCATTTTCATCAAACTTCTTGCCGCACACCACGTCCACGGCGATGGGAATATTAGCGCCACGGGCCTTCATTTTCTCGACCAGGGCCTTGGCGGTGTCCACCAGATCGGCTTCACACAGGGACTTGCCCACGTTGTGGCCCATGGCCTTGAGGAAGGTATTGGCGATACCACCGCCGACGACCAGCTGATCAACCTTCTCGGACAACGATTCCAGCACGGTCAGTTTGGTGGAGACCTTGGAACCGCCGACGATAGCGACCATCGGCCGCTTGGGGTTGGCCAGGGCCTTGTCCAGGGCGTCCAGCTCTTCGGTCAACAGGATGCCGGCGCAGGCAATCGGTGCATACTTGGCCACACCGTGGGTTGAGGCCTCGGCGCGGTGCGCGGTACCAAAGGCGTCCATGACGAAGACATCGCACAGGGCTGCGTATTTCTTCGCGGTCTCATCGACGTTTTTCTTTTCGCCCTTGTTGACGCGGCAGTTTTCCAGCACCACCAGTTCACCCGCAGCGACTTCAAAACCACCGTCGACCCAGTCCTTGATCAGGCGAACCTGTTTCCCCAGGCGCGCACCGATATTGTCTGCGACAGGCTTGAGTGAGACTTCCTCTGACCATTCGCCTTCGGTAGGACGACCGAGATGGGACGTGACCATTACCTTAGCACCCTGTTTGATGCAGTGGTTGATGGTGGTCATGGAGGCGGTAATACGCGCATCCGAAGTCACCTTGCCATCTTTGACCGGCACGTTGAGGTCGGCACGGATCAGGACACGCTTGCCCTTGAGGTTTTGATCAACCAGCTTATTTACAACCATGGAAATATCTCCTGAAAAATTCTGAAAAAGATCGGCGAAACCTGCCGGCTTGGCGGATGTTTCTCTTTATTATTAAAAGCAGGGCGGAGAAACCCGCCCTGCTCCAAACTTACCGCAGATTACTTGGCTACGTGCTTGACGAAGCGCAGCATGTTGCAGGTATAGCCGTATTCGTTGTCGTACCAGGAAACGACCTTGACGAAGGTGCTGTCGAGGGCGATACCGGCTTCGGCGTCGAAGATCGATGAGTAACCGACACCACGGAAATCAGTGGAAACCACCTTCTCGTCGGTGTAACCCAGTGTCTGACTCATCGGACCGGACTGAGAAGCGGCCTTCATCGCGGCGCAGATGTCGGCGTACTTGGCTTCCTTGTTCAGCTCAACCGTCAGGTCAACCACGGACACATCCGAGGTCGGCACACGGAAGGCCATGCCGGTCAGTTTGCCATTCAGTTCTGGCAGTACCACGCCCACGGCCTTGGCGGCACCCGTAGAGGAAGGAATGATGTTTTCCAGGATACCGCGACCACCGCGCCAGTCTTTCATGGAAGGACCGTCAACGGTTTTCTGGGTTGCTGTAGCAGCGTGCACGGTGGTCATCAGACCGCGCTTGATGCCCCACTTGTCGTTGAGGACCTTGGCAATCGGCGCCAGACAGTTGGTGGTACAGGAGGCGGCAGAAATAATCGCCTGGCCCTTATAGGTCTCGTGGTTAACACCGTACACGAACATCGGTGTTGCATCCTTGGAAGGCGCAGACATGACAACCTTCTTGGCACCAGCAGCGATGTGCTTCTGACAGGTTTCGTCGGAAAGGAAGAAGCCGGTACATTCGATAACGATATCGGCCTTGATGTCGCCCCACTTCAGGTTGGCGGGGTCACGTTCAGCGGTCAGGCGAATGGTCTTGCCATTGACGACCAGATTATTGCCGGAAACAGACACGTCACCGTTGAAACGACCATGTACGGAATCGTATTTCAGCATGTATGCCAGGTAATCGGCATCCAGCAGGTCATTGATACCGACCACTTCGATATCACCAGCAAAATCTTTAGCAATCGCACGGAACGCCATACGACCGATACGTCCGAAACCGTTAATACCAACTTTAATAGCCATTATTTCTCTCTCCCGATATTTTCTATAAACAATCTTTTATAAAAGACCTTCAACGGTCTTCACGACATTTTCCACGGTGAAGCCGAACTCTTTGAACAGCAGACCGGCCGGGGCGGATTCACCAAAGCGGTCGATACCAACAACCGCATCGGCATACTTGTACCAGCCACCGGTAACAGCAGCCTCAACGGCCACCGTCGGTACACCCTTTGGCAGCACAGATGCACGATAGGCGGCATCCTGGGCTTCGAAGGCGTCAACCGAAGGCATGGAAACAACGCGAACCTTCTTGCCCGACATAGCGGCGGCGGCACCGGTCGCCAGGGCAACTTCAGAACCGGTTGCGATAATCACAGCGTCCGGTTTGCCTGCGCAATCCTTCAGGATGTAACCACCCTTGGCGATATCGGCAATCTGCTTATCGGTACGCGCCTGATGCGGCAGATTCTGGCGTGAGAAGATCAGACAGCTCGGACCATTCTTGCGTTCAATGGCCCTGGCCCACGCGACGGCGGATTCGACGGCATCACACGGACGCCATACGGCCATGTTGGGGATCATACGCATGGTCGGAATCTGTTCGATGGGCTGATGGGTCGGACCGTCTTCACCCAGACCAACAGAGTCATGGGTATATACGAAGATGCTGCGAATCTTCATCAGTGCCGCCATACGCAGGGCGTTACGTGCGTATTCGGAGAACATCAGGAAGGTTGCGCCGAAGGGGATCAGACCGCCGTGCAGGGCGATACCGTTCATGATGGCGGACATACCAAATTCACGCACACCGTAGCGGACATAGTTGGCCACTTCGTTGGCATCCATCGGTTTGTAACCGGACCACTCGGTCAGGTTTGAACAACCCAGGTCGGCCGAACCGCCAAACAGTTCAGGGACGGCAGGGGAATAGGCTTCGATACAGGCCAGGGAGGCCTGGCGGGTGGCCGGGCTCTTGGCGTCGGCATTGACCTTGGCGATATAGGCCGCGGACTTCTTGGCCCAATCAGCAGGCAGCTCACCCTTCATGCGGCGCTCAAATTCGGCACCCAGCTCTGGGAAGGCCTTCTTGTAAGCGGCAAGCTTATCGTTCCAGGCCTTCTCGGCCGCGGCACCCTTGGTCTTGGCGTCCCAACCTTTATAGACATCGGCAGGCACTTCAAACGGACCGTGATCCCAGCCCAGGGCGGCCTTGGTCAGGTTGATTTCTTCTTCACCCAGCGGTGCGCCATGACAGGAATGTGAACCGGCCTTGTTGGGGGAACCAAAACCGATGGTGGTCTTGCAGCAGATCATGGTCGGCTTGTCGGTCATGGCCTTGGCCATTTCGACGGCCTTCTGGAGTGCCTTAGAATCATGACCATCGACATTCGGAATAACGTGCCAGCCATAGGCTTCAAAGCGTGCAGGGGTATTGTCGGTAAACCAGCCATCAACATGACCGTCGATAGAAATACCATTGTCATCCCAGAACGCAATCAGCTTGCCCAGACCCAGGGTACCGGCCAGTGAACAGGCCTCGTGCGAAATACCTTCCATCATGCAACCGTCACCCATGAAGACGTAGGTGTGGTGGTCAACGATGTTGTGACCCTTCTGGTTGAACTGGCCGGCCAGCGCCTTTTCGGCGATCGCCATGCCCACGGCATTGGTAATACCCTGGCCCAGAGGACCGGTGGTGGTTTCAACGCCCGGGGCATAACCGTATTCAGGATGACCCGGTGTCTTGGAGTGCAATTGACGGAACTGTTTCAGATCTTCGATAGACAGGTCGTAACCGGTCAGGTGCAAAAGAGAATAGATCAGCATCGAGCCGTGGCCGTTCGACAGAACAAAGCGGTCACGGTTGGCCCATTTCGGATTGGCCGGGTTGTGAGTCATGTGATCGTTCCACAACACTTCGGCAATATCGGCCATCCCCATGGGGGCGCCGGGGTGTCCGGAATTTGCTTTCTGTACTGCATCCATGCTCAGGGCACGGATGGCATTGGCGAGATCTTTGCGAGACGGCATTGCATTCTCCTGTTTAAATTTTGGTAAATCTTCGATTGTGGTCGACATGACATCTAACCCAAATGTTTATCAACGCGACCGTTGCATATACGGCGCAGTTTGAATTCGTGTCCTCGTGAAACCCGGCGCTTTACCGGATAAAAACACACCCTGGGTTCAGAAAATTTTTATCCGTCTGAACCCGTATTAATGTTCAAATCTGTATTAAATTCGGCGGGACCTTTTCCGCCTCCATCCGCTCCCCGGACAGTGAGCGGGCGATTTTCCCACTTTTTACCGGTCGGGGGCAAGCTTGAAGTGAGAATGAAGTACTTTAGTGATAAGCCAAGTTATTAAAAAGATAAGGCATTTTTATCGCCAATCCGGTCATTATGCCGTTTCCTTCCATTTGATAGAACAGCCCATACTGGGTATTTGGTCCTTTGGACC
>JAHEDB010000420.1 GCA_024641465.1 Chromatiales bacterium
AAGATTGCGCCCTACGGTTGTTGTAGTGTGTTTGGTGGATGTTTCAATACCTTATTGCTTATTCATCCGTAGCAAACCACAAACCACTCTCACAAATGATCAGATTACCAGCCAGTAATGTGCCGCCGATCTCTTGCAGTTGTGTTCGTTGTTGCTGATACCAGACCTGATAGGTCAGTTCATCCAGTTCCTTACGAGGCTGGCTTGCCCGCACATGCACTATCACCTCATTGCGGAGGACGGCCCAGGCCTGTTTGGTATTATGGGTGAGGTGGAAATGCAGTTGCATGGCCGCGGCGGCGTAATTGCCGATGCTGTCGGGCTTGAGTACCTCGTGGTGCGAGGCGAGTTCGATTGGTACGCGATGCCAGCCTCTGGCCTGGTTGTGCTGGATCTGCTGTTGCAGCATGAGATAGTTTGCCTCTCGCGCCTGGTGCAGGGCGGTTTGATAGGCCGCAAAAAATTCACTGCCAGTTTCCGGCAGAATATTTTCTGCTAATTCACAAATCAACGCTATGTGCAGAAAGCGCCCGACAGGCAGGTCCGTCTCCCAGCCAACCTGGGTCAGGCCGGTGGCGGTGTCGCGCCGCAGTACCAGCTGTCGGGGATTGGGTCGGTTGCTCATAGCGAGACAATAGCCCTGTCGAACCGGGTCTGGCAAGGAGCTTGCGTAGCCCGTATGCAGCGATAGCGAAATACGGGAACAGGCTGGTTAAATAAATTTATAATTATGAACCACGGGGGACATGGGGAAAATAACTGTTAAACCCCGTGTCCCCCGTGGTTAAAAAATTATTTCATGCCTGTCATTATCCCCGGATTCCACTGCATTACATCCGGGCTACGCTGATATTGTTTCATCCTTGATGAACTGCTGAAATGCCTGTTCAAGCAAGTTAAACATCGCACCAGGACAGGCCTGCATTGTACGACCATCAATTTCACGCACCGGCAACAACTCCGCGCCCGTTCCCGTCAGGAAACATTCATCGGCGGTGTATAAATCATACGGCGCCAGACGTTCTTCCTTGACTGTGATGCCACTGGCGGCGGCGAGTTGCATGACGATATGGCGGGTGACCCCGGCCAGTGCGCCTTCGCTGACCGGCGGGGTGTAGAGACAATCATTCTTCACTATAAAGATATTATCCGCCGAGCCCTCAGCGATATAGCCCGCGGCGTTGAGCAGCACGGCCTCGTCGGCGCCGGCGGTGTTGGCCTGCATGCGGGCGAGGATGTTGTTGAGATAATTGAGGCTCTTGATCCGCGCATCAAGCACATCCACCGCCATGCGCCGGATGCCGGCGATGATCAGCTTCAACCCCTGCCGGCGTGTTTGCGCCGAGACCATGGCCAGCGGTGAGGCGATGATGATGGTCGAGGGGTGTTGGCAACTGGCCGGGTCGATGCCGAGGGAACCGACACCGCGGGTGATCACCAGGCGCAGATAACCGTCCCGGCTATTTGCCGTTGAAATCACCTGTTTGATCGCCTCACCGAGTTGGGCATCGCTATACGGTATTGTGATCGCCAGGGCGCGGGCCGAATCGTTGAGCCGTATCAGATGTTCGGCCAGCATGAAGGGCTGGCCGTTGTAAAAACGAATGCCCTCGAATATCCCGTCGCCGTACAGCAGGCCATGGTCAAACACCGAGATGCGCGCCTCGGCGGGTTTGAGGAGTTGTCCGTCGATCCAGCAAACGCCCTGTTCATTAGTCATATAAGGTTCCTTTGAAAATTGTGATGGCCTGACCGCGCAGCAGGATGCGATCCCTGTTGTGCGTAAGTTTGAGCGTGCCGCCGCGTGCTGAGACCTGTCGCGCCGACAATTCAGTCTTGTTTAACAAGGCCGACCAATAGGGACCGAGGGCGCAGTGGGTGGAACCGGTTACCGGGTCTTCATCGATGCCGACGGAAGGCGCAAAAAAGCGGCTGACGAAATCATACTGCGCATCGTCTGATGGGGCGGTGACGATAAAACCGCGCGCCATGATGTTACGCAGTTTTGCGAAGTCGGGTTTGAGGTGACGTACGTCATCTTCGCTGGCAAGACGAATCAGGCAATCGGGTTTTGCCTGCATGACTTCAAGCACCTCACAGCCGAGCGCCGCTTCCAGATCAGTGGGTAGTGTCATCGACGCAATCGGTGTGGCGGGAAAATCCATTTCGATCTCGCCATCGACACGGCGGACGCTGAGCAGGCCGCTGCGGGTATAAAAACAGATGGCCTGATCGAGGGCATAACCCTGTTCCTGCCACAGCACATGGGCGGCGGCGAGGGTGGCGTGGCCGCACAGGTCGACCTCGAGCTGCGGGGTAAACCAGCGGAGCTGGAAGCCATCGGCATGGGGATGGATGAAGGCCGTCTCCGACAGGTTCATCTCGGCGGCGATGGCCTGTTGCCAGTGCGTATCCGTTGCGCCGGGCAGGATGCAGACCGCCGCGGGATTGCCCGCGAAGCGTTGCGCGGTGAAGGCATCGACCTGATAGATTGGGATGGTCATGGGTATTCCTCCTGAATATTGACGGTCCACAGTCTAGCGTCCATACTCGGAAACAGTACAGATATAGTAAATATATATTTGCAGCAGTACAGATTAGATGATGGATTATCTGTACCGTATTTTGTGGTGTGAACTGTACTGTGAGGCAGGGCGGATGACCCATCTCTATCAACAGGTGGCGAGTGAACTCGCCGGGCAGATCGAACAGGGGCTGTACCAGAGCGGGGACCGCTTGCCAGGGGTGCGCCAGCTGAGTCGCCAGTTCAAGGTCAGTGTCTCGACCATCGTCCAGGCCCATCAATTGCTGGAGGGGCAGGGCGCCATCGAGGCGCGACCCCGTTCCGGGTATTACGTCAGTACCCTGTCATTGAACAAACCCGATCTGCCTGACATCTCCAAACCCTCATCC
>JAHEDB010000421.1 GCA_024641465.1 Chromatiales bacterium
GCCCAGGCGCTGCGGATCACTCCCAGGGCCGTACCGTAACCGCCAGTGGCCAACGCCCCGGCATTGCAATGGGTCAACACGCCGGAGCCCGCTTCGATTAAACCGGCACCCAGGCCGCCCATGGTGTGGTTGGCGGCGATGTCTTCTTCACAGATGGCATGGGCCTCCTGTAACAGACGCGGTTCGGGATCACCTTTTATATCCGCACAACACTGCTTCATACGCGCAATGGCCCAGAACAGGTTGACCGCGGTCGGGCGTGATGCGGCCAGCGTATCAAAATCGGCTTGAATGGCCGTCAGCCAGTTATCGGTATTCTCGGCATAGCGTTGCCGGGCGGCCAGTACGATACCGTAGGCCGCGGTAATACCGATGGCCGGGGCACCGCGCACCACCATTGCCCGGATGGCGTCGGCGACTTCGCCGACCTGGGTGTAACGGATGAATTCATATTTCGCTGGCAGGATGCGTTGATCGAGGAGTTCCAGATGTCCTTCCTGCCAGACGATGGGACGAATCGTGTCGTGTTTATTGTTCATGGCCTGTTGCATGTACCGCTGTTGGGTGAGGGAAAATATTTCAAGCTTGTCGTTATAGCATACATTCCTGTATCTTTCTGCCCATGCAAATCGATACCCTCATTAGCGCCAAATGGGTCATCCCCGTCGAGCCCCACGGCGTGGTCCATCCCGATTATGCCATTGCCATTCATGATGGACGCATCATCGACCTGTTGCCGGCAAAAGAGGCCGCTCGATATCAACCCTCCACCCGCATCGATCTACCGGGCCACGCCCTGCTGCCGGGGCTGATCAATGCCCACGGCCATGCCGCCATGAGCCTGATGCGCGGTATCGCCGACGATCTGCCGCTGATGGACTGGTTGACCCAGCACATCTGGCCGGCTGAACAAAAATTCGTCAATGCCGAGTTTGTCTATGACGGCAGCCTGCTGGCCTGCGCCGAGATGTTGCGTGGCGGTACGACCTGTTTTAACGATATGTATTTCTTTCCGGAAGAAACCGCCCGCGCCGCCGAGTATGCCGGGATGCGGGCCGTAGTCGGCCTGATCGTGATCAACTTCCCCTCCGCCTGGGCACAGGATGCCGATGAATACATCAGCAAGGGCATCGACCTGCATGATCGCCTGCGCAACAACCCGTTGATCACCACCGCCTTCGCCCCCCATGCCCCTTACACCGTGGCCGATGCCCCGCTGGAGCGGCTCCGCACCCTGGCCGAAGAGCTGGACATCCCCATCCATATCCACGTTCACGAAACGGCCCACGAAGTGGCGGAGTCGGAAAAGGAACTGCGCCTGCGTCCCCTGGCGCGCCTGGAAGGACTGGGCCTGCTCAATCCCCATCTGGTCAGCGTGCACATGACCCAGCTGACCGACAACGAGATCGCCCACTATGCCAGCAGTGGCGCTCATGTGGTGCATTGCCCGGAATCCAATCTCAAACTCGCCAGTGGTTTTTGCCCCTTACACAAACTGCTCAAGGCCGAGGTCAACGTCGCCCTCGGTACCGATGGCGCGGCCAGTAATAACGACCTGGATATGTTTGGCGAGATGCGCAGCGCCGCCCTGCTCGCCAAGGCCGTGGCGAATGACGCCAGCGCCGTGCCGGCCGAAGACGTGCTGCGCATGGCTACCCTCAATGGCGCCCGCGCCCTCGGACTGGAGCAGGAGATCGGCTCCCTCGAACCCGGCAAGGCCGCCGACCTGATCGCCGTGGATCTGTCCGGTATCGAAACCGAACCGGTCTACCATCCGGTATCACAACTGGTCTATGCCACCGGCCGTGAGCGGGTTACCGACGTGTGGGTCGCCGGTAAACACGTACTCAAGGGTCGCGAACTCACCACCCTCGATACCGCGGCCATTCTCGACAAGGCGCGCCAATGGCAGCATAAACTGGCCCACTAATTTCTGTATCAACCTTTCTGTTGTATCAAAGCTAAGGTAAGCTCACGCCATGACTACACACACACTCAATGTCGACCCCGCCGAAGTGGCCAAGTTCGAGGCCCTCGCCTCCCGCTGGTGGGACAAGAATAGCGAATTCAAACCCCTGCATGACATCAACCCGCTGCGCCTGGATTACATCGACCGCCGCGCCGGACTGAAGGGCAAGCAGGTGGCCGATGTCGGTTGCGGCGGCGGCATCCTGTCGGAAAGCATGGCGCTGCGCGGTGCCATCGTCACCGGCATCGACATGGGCAAGGCGCCTTTAGCCGTCGCCCAGTTGCACAAGCTGGAATCCGGCGTCGAGGTCGATTACCGCCAGGGTACGGCCGAAGAACTGGCCGCTGAACTCCCGGGAAAATTCGATGTAGTGACCTGTCTGGAGATGCTCGAACACGTCCCCGATCCGGCCTCCGTCATCAAGGCCTGCGCCGACCTGGTCAAACCCGGCGGGCATGTGTTTCTGTCGACCCTCAACCGCAATCCCAAATCCTATCTGTTCGCCATCATCGGCGCCGAATACCTGTTGAAGATGTTGCCCAAGGGCACCCACGATTACAGCAAGTTCATTCGCCCCTCCGAACTGGAGCGCTGGGTACGCGAGGCCGACCTCAATGTGCGGGAGCTGACCGGCATGAGCTATAACCCGCTGAGCCGGAAATACACCCTGGGTTATGACGTTGACGTCAACTACCTGATGCACTGTCAGAAATAGAAAGGGTCGAGTAGCGAGACTCGAGGTTCGAGTACAACCTGTTCAAATACACCTACCAGTAAACAAAATTCATGTCTAAAAATCCTACCGCCATCCGTACGGTCCTGTTTGACCTCGACGGCACCCTGGCCGACACCGCACCGGACCTGGCCTATGCCCTCAACCTGCTGCGTCGTCGGCACAGCCTGGCGGATCTGCCACTGGAAGAAATTCGCCCGGCCGCTTC
>JAHEDB010000040.1 GCA_024641465.1 Chromatiales bacterium
GGGTATCTTCTTCCAGCCGGCCACTGGCCACTTCATAGCGTTCATAATAGACCCGTACCGTCGCACCTTCCGTGCCCGTGCCCGACATGCGCACCACGATACGCGAATCGTCACTGAAGATCAGCCGTATGCCCTGCTTATTACTCCGACTCCCGTCCACCGGATCGAGATAACTGAAGTCATCCGCCAGGGTTATCGTGAGCTCCCCAAACCGTCGGCCCGCCAAATCGCCCAGGCCGCGGCGCAGACCCTCGATCATTGCGCTCGCCTTCGCCTGATCCACCCCCTCATAATCATGGCGGCTGTAGTAATGCCGGCCAAAGATCTTCCAGTGGGTCAGAACGATATCACGCACCGACTGTTTCTTGGCGGCGACCAGATTCAACCAGAACAACACCGCCCACAGGCCATCCTTTTCACGGATGTGATCCGAACCGGTGCCGAAACTCTCTTCACCACACAGGGTGATCAAACCGGCATCCATCAGGTTGCCGAAAAATTTCCAGCCAGTCGGGGTCTCATAGCATTCCACGCCGAGCTGGTGGGCGACCACATCCACCGCCCGACTGGTCGGCATGGAGCGGGCTACGCCCTTGATGCCATTACGATAGCCCGGCACAAAATGGGCATTGGCCGCCAGGATTGCCAGACTGTCGCTCGGCGTGACGAAGATATTGCGGCCGAGGATCATATTGCGGTCACCGTCACCGTCGGAGGCGGCGCCGAAATCCGGCGCCGAAATGGCCTGTTTAAACAGGGCTACCAGTTCCTCGGCATAGACCAGATTCGGATCCGGGTGCCCACCGCCAAAATCCTCTTTGGGCTGCACATTCATCAGTGACTCTTCCTGTGCCCCAAGCAGATGCACGAAGATCTCACTGGCATAGGGACCGGTGATGGCGTGCATGGCGTCGAACGCCATGTGGAACACACCGGTGTTGAACAACGCCTTGATGGCATCGAAATCAAACAGGTGCTGCATGAGCTCGGCGTAATCGGCCACCGGGTCGATCACCTCGACGGTCATGTCGCCTACCAGGTATACACCACAGCTATCGATCTCTACATCGTCGGTCTGCACCATGCGGTATTCCGATAAATGAGATGCGATATCATGAATGCGATCGGTAACCGACTCGGGCGCCGGGCCACCGTTACGGGTATTGAACTTGATACCGAAATCCCCGTCGGGACCACCGGGATTATGACTGGCGGAGAGAATAATACCGCCATCGAGTTTGTGTCGGCGGATCACCACCGAGGCCGCCGGGGTCGACAGGAAACCGTGCTGGCCGACCAGAAGTCGCTTGAAGCCATTGGCGGCCGCCATGCGGATAATGGTCTGGATGGCTTGCCGGTTGTAATAACGACCATCACCGCCGAGCGCCAGTGCCGTCCGCTCACCGTCAGGAATACTGTCGAAAATTGCCTGAACAAAATTCTCAAGATAGTGGGGTGTCTGAAAGACGTGGACCTTCTTGCGCAAACCGGAGGTGCCCGGTTTTTGATCCGCAAAAGGTGTCGTACCGGTGATTGAGATATTCATCGTTAACTTCTACTCCCCATCTTTATCTACAACAATCATCACTCAATAAGCATGCCAGATAAAAACATTTCAGGCCTATTTTAACCCTTAATTACCGCACCAATATCAAACAGTTAGCCACGCATCATCAAACCGGAAGACGCAACAATAGATTTCATCCTGAAAAAGAAGAAACTGGTGCAATATATAAAAATGCCGCACAATGGTAGTGCAAGATTTTGCGGTTTGCTATGGATTTCACCGCCCCTTGACCAGTCTTGGGCTGGAACGATGCTTGCTATCATAAAGCAAACACCCCAGTAACAAAACATAATACCGGATTACCATACGATGACTCAGACAAGCTCGACCCAGGCCGACCAATCCACCGCCTGGCAGGCACTCGAACAACACGCCAAACTCATTTCAACCCAGCATATGCGTCAGTTATTTGCGGCTGATCCCGAGCGATTTGATAAATATCATTTACAACACAACGATATCCTGCTCGATTATTCAAAAAATATTATCGACGATAACACCCTGCAGCTGCTCGACCAACTGGCCGAACATGCTGGCCTGGCAGGCTGGATCGAGGCATTTTTTAATGGCGAAAAGATCAACCATACCGAGGGCCGGGCCGTACTGCATACCGCCCTGCGTGATCGTTCACCTGAATCGCAAACAGCGGATAATCCGATCTATCAGCAGATTCGCGCTGAACACGCACGCATGCGTCATATCAGTGAACAGTTACGCAAGCAGCACTGGCTCGGCGCCAACCAACAGGCCATCACGGATGTCGTCAACATCGGCATCGGGGGCTCGGACCTGGGGCCGAACATGGTGGTCGAGGCCTTGCGCCCCTATACCGCGGACACACCGCGACTGCACTTTGTCTCAAATGTCGATGAAAACCACATTTACGATACCCTGCGCGGACTGAGCCCTGCCACCACCCTGTTTATCGTCTCATCAAAGACCTTTGGCACGCTGGAAACCCTGCTCAATGCCAAAACGGCGCGCAAGTGGTTATTGCAGGAACTGGGTGACAACGACCAATTACAGCAGCATTTTCTGGCCATTACCGCCAATCCCGAGGCCGCCATCAAGTTCGGCATTCCGACGGAAAACATCCTGCAATTCTGGGACTGGGTGGGAGGGCGCTATTCACTCTGGTCCGCCATCGGCCTGCCCATCGCCATCGCCATCGGCATGGACCGCTATGAGCAACTGCTGCAAGGCGCCTACGAAATGGATCTGCACTTCCGCCATGCCCCATTACGGGACAACATGCCGGTGGTGATGGCCCTGCTGGGTATCTGGTACGGCAATTTCTTCGCTGCCCGCAGCCATGCCATCCTGCCCTATGATGAACACATGAAGAGTTTTCCGGCCTATCTGCAACAGGCCGATATGGAGAGCAACGGCAAATCGGTGGATCGGGCCGGCCACAAGGTCAACTATCACACCGGGCCGGTGATCTTCGGCGAGGTCGGCATCCGCGGCCAGCACGCCTTTTACCAGTTACTGCATCAAGGGACTCAGCTCATTCCGGCCGATTTCCTGGTCGCCATGGAAAATAAAAAGGCCAATACACGACATCACCAGGCCCTGGTCGCCAACGTCTTTGCCCAGACCGAGGCGCTGATGCGTGGCCGCACCGCGCAGGAGGCGCATGACGAGATGCAAAAACAGGGCATGAGCGAACAACAAATCGCGGCCTTAGTGCCCTATCGCAGTTTTGACGGTAACAAACCGACCAATACCCTGCTCTACAAAACCACCGATCCAAAAACCCTTGGTGCGCTGATCGCCCTGTACGAACACAAGATCTTCGTGCAAGGGGTGATCTGGAATATCAATTCCTTCGACCAATGGGGGGTGGAGCTAGGTAAGCAGCTGGCGAACTGTATTATTGATGAACTAAAGGACGACCGGCCGGCGTCACAGCATGATGCTTCGACCAATGCCCTGATCAACCATTACAAGCAACACCACGCGGAAAAATAGCCGGGGGGTTTAACCCGCCGCCTGTTCGTCGTCATCTACCGCTTCGGCATATTTGCAATCCTGTTGCGGACAGACCTTTTCGACGCCACGCCGCTTGGTGGTCTTGAGGGTCAGCATCGGGAAACCGCAATCGGGACAGGCCTCATTGACGGGTTCATTCCACACCGCATAGGAACAATCGGGATAGCGATTGCAGGAATAGAAGATCTTGCCGCGGCGTGACTTGCGCTTGAGCATGCTGCCCTGCTTACACTCCGGACATTGCACGCCGGTGTCTTCCGGTTTTTCCAGGGGCTCGATGTATTTGCAATTGGGGTAGCCACTGCAACCGATAAACTTGCCGTACTTGCCGTGCCGCACCAGCAGGGGAGACTGACAATCGGGGCACTTGCGGTCCTTGATCAGTTCATTGTCTTCCTCGTCAGAATCGCCGTTGACGTTGCGGGTGTAATCGCATTCGGGATAATTATTACAGCCGACAAAACGGCCCCGTCGGCCAAGGCGGATCGCCAGCGGACCATCACACTTGGGACACTTCTCATCCAGCGCCTCGTGGGTAACGTCCTTGCGATCGACATTCTCTTCCTTGTCGATCACCAGCTCCTTGAAGGGCTGCCAGAATTTTTTCATCATCGGCACCCACTCCTCTTCACCACGCGAGATGGCATCGAGCTCATCTTCCATGTTGGCGGTGAAGGCGTAATCGACATACTGGGTAAAGTGTTCGGTAAGGAATTTGTTCACCACCCGACCGACATCGGTGGGGATAAAACGCTTCTTGTCCATCTCGACATATTCCCGCGCCTGCAGGGTCGAGATGATCGAGGCATAGGTCGAGGGACGGCCGATGCCGTGTTCTTCGAGTGACTTCACCAGACTCGCTTCAGAGTAACGGGGAGGTGGCTCGGTAAAATGCTGGTCGGGTTTGATCTTCAGCAGGGTGACATCCTGGCCCTCTTCCAATGGCGGCAACATCTTTTCATCGTCCTCGGTCTTGCTGTCGTCGGTGCCCTCCTGATAGACCGCCATGAAGCCGGGTGACACCAAGGTCGAGCCGTTGGCGCGGAACACGTGATCGGCCGCGGTGAGATCCACCGCGACGGTATCGAGGGTGGCGTGGATCATCTGGCAGGCGATGGTGCGTTTCCAGATCAGCTCATACAGACGCAGCTGATCCTTGCTGAGATGACTCTTGATCTGTATCGGCTCATGGAATACCGATGTTGGCCGGATTGCCTCGTGGGCCTCCTGGGCATTCTTTGACTTGGTCTTGTAGGCCCGCGCCTCTTCAGGCAGGTTATCGGCGCCAAACTTATCCTTGATGTAACTGCGAATCTCGTCCACCGCCTCCTGCGCCAGATTCAGCGAATCGGTACGCATATAGGTGATCAGACCGACGGTCTCACCACCAAGGTCGATACCTTCATACAGTTGCTGCGCCACGCTCATGGTCTTCTTGGCAGTGAAGCCCAGTTTGCGCGAGGCCTCCTGTTGCATGGTGGAGGTGGTAAACGGTGCGGCCGGGTTGCGTTTGCGTTGCTTCTTCTCCACCTTGCTGATGTGCAGCTTGCCCTTGGCCGCCGTGGCCAGGTCCTTTTCGGCCTGTTTAGCGGTGGCCTCGTTCTCGATGGAGAACTGGCTGATCTTCTCACCGTGCAGCTGGGTCAGTTTGGCGCTGAAACCGGCATCCTTGCTCTGCACATCGGCCTCGATGGTCCAGTATTCGCGGGCGACGAAACTCTCGATCTCCTGTTCCCGTTCGACGATCAGGCGCAAAGCCGGACTCTGTACCCGCCCTGCCGACAGGCCGCGACGGATCTTTTTCCACAACAGTGGCGACAGATTGAAGCCCACCAGATAATCCAGCGCACGGCGCGCGAGCTGGGCATTGATCAGATCCTGAGAAAGTTCATGGCACTGCGCGACCGCCTCATTGACGGCGCGCTTGGTGATTTCATGAAAGGTGACGCGGCTGACATTCTTATCTTTGAGAATGCCGCGTTCCTTGAGGATTTCAAACAAATGCCAGGAAATGGCCTCACCCTCGCGATCCGGGTCAGTCGCGAGATACAGGGTGTCGGCCTTTTTCATCGCCTTGGCGATGGCATCGACGTGTTTTTCGTTTTTCTCGATCAACTGGTACTTCATGGCAAAGTCATTGGCCGGGTCGACCGCCCCTTCCTTGGGTAATAAATCACGCACATGCCCGTAAGAAGCCAGCACCTCAAAGTCCTTGCCCAGGTATTTTTTGATGGTCTTGGCCTTGGCAGGTGATTCCACAATGACCAGATTTTTTGCCATAACGTTGCTACTCTTTCGCTCTTGTCCGGTAAGGGCCTAAAAAAGCAAATGCCCGCGATCGGCGGGCACTGTACTTTTTACATTCATTAATATCAATCAGTGCAGGTATCCCACGGCTTCGTCAAACACCAGATCTTCCATCCAGGCATAGGCCGCTTCCTGGCCCGGCTGGTTGAACAATACCATCAACACCACCCACTTCATTTGCTCGAGATCGAACTCTTCGGTCTCCAGCGCCATCACCCGATCGATGACCATTTCGCGTGTGACGTGATCCAGGGCGCCGGTCTGCTCGAGAAACTGTAGAAAACCCCGACAGTGGACATCCAGTTTCTCAGACTCCGACTTGGTATAAACCCGGATTGAATTGGTATTCAGCGGGATGGTATAGGGCTTATCCTGCATATCGGCCAGGCCTTCCAGCCAGTCGAAGGCCTTGCTGATTTCAGACTGATGAAAGCCGGCGGCCTGCAATTCGGTTCTGAGGGATTCCTCGTCCGAATCGAATTCTATGTCATCATTCATATAGTTTTCAAACAGATACATCAGCACGTCGAGTATGTTCTCTTTCATCATTTTTCCTCTTACCGGTCTGAGAATATAGACCGCCCGCCACAGTTTCAACTATTCCGTGCAATTCTAATACCAAGAGCATGGAACAAACTGACTCTGCCGTCAATCCGCTGCGCGCGATCACCGCATCAATGCCGATGGGTTCATAGCCGACACACTCAAGCAACTTTTGGTAGGACTCATCGAGGGGAAAATCGTTCCCGTCCTCTCCGACCGCTGCCTGCGGCGGGTGAAAACTGCCGTAAAAACCCAGCTCTTCAACGATATCAGCGGCCGTTTCCACCAGTTTTGCACCCTGCCTGAGCAGATTATTGCAGCCCTTGGCGAGGGTGCTGTGGATCGAACCGGGGATGGCGAACACCTCCCGCCCCTGCTCCAGGGCCAGACGAGCGGTAATCAGAGAACCACTGCGGATCGCCGCCTCGACCACCAAGACCCCGAGAGACAGGCCGCTGATGATCCGGTTACGGCGTGGGAAGTTTTCCGCCAGGGGCGGGGTGCCGACGGCGAATTCACTCACCAGCGCACCCTGTTGCAGGATCTGTTCTGCCAGTTTCTGATGCCTGGCAGGGTAAATACGATCCAGGCCGGTACCGGTCACGGCAATGGTCGGCCCCTGCCCGGCCAGGGCCCCGGCATGACTTGCCCCGTCGATCCCCAGGGCCAGGCCACTGGTCACCGTCAGCCCCAGTTGTGCCAGCTGCCGGCCAAAGGCATAGGCGGTTTCCCGCCCCATGGGAGAGGCATTGCGACTGCCCACCATGGCGATCTGGGGACTTTGCAGGCAGTCCAGCTGGCCTCGAACAAACAACAACGGGGGCGGATCCGAAATCTCTTTCAGCCGCGCCGGATAAGTCTCATCACTCAATCGCAGAATGTGGCAATCCGCTTGTTGCGCCCACTGCAAATCCTGTTCAACCTGTCGCCAGTCCGGCTTGTCGAGCCAGGCAAGGGTCGCAGCGGAGAATTTGATCTCCTGACGCAGGGGGTGGTCGGTGAAAAAATATTCACGCGGGGGATGTTTGCGGATCAATTTTTGAAAAGTGGCGGGGCCGATGCCGGGCGCCTTGATCAGGGCCAGCCAATAGGCCAGATCATCCGTAAAGTCTTCCATGAATACCTCCTGGATTCCATTCCAAGTTAGTCGCTAAAGCAAAAATCACGCCCCTCCATCAGCAGGGCTGGTCGGGGCGTTTAGATCCTTTTATCAGGGGTTTGTGACCCGATCATTAACCGCCATCGTTCTTTCGGCGACCAATACCAGGCCATAACTCACCTTTTCAAACACGCGAAACACCATCATCAGCCCGGCCCGTTCATCCGGCAGCTTCACGGGTGCATAACTCACGGTATCGCGCACCAGCGCCCCATCCTGATGGATGGCCAGTACGTGCCCGGCGACCATGCCGTCACGCTCACCGCGGTTAATAACCACCACGCTATATTGACCGATCAGGGAAACACCGCCCAGCACGGAAATGATCTGACCGCTCACGGCCTTAGTCGGTGCGCTGGGGAAGAAATAATAATCGGGTTTTTTGCCTTCATAGGGCAGCAGGCGATCCTCATTGAGCACCTCCTGTGTGGCCTCGCCGAGCATCAGGGTGGCCGGCTCACCCAGCTTGATGACCCGCGCATCCGCGACATGCAGGACTTCATAACCCAGAACACGGTCGGTTTCCGGGTCCCGATAGGTGGCGCCCTGCCTGACCACGGTGAAATTGCCGGTTTTGGCGTTTTTCATACCCATGGCATAGACCTTGTAGTCTGAGCCGGAAACCAGGTGTTCTTCAAAACTGGAGACGATATAGGGCGCCTTTTCCAGCACATCCTCATCCGATATCACACTGGCATGCTTGAGGAAGGGGGCGATCAGGTCGTAGGGCAGGGTGGTAATCGCCCTTTCCAGCGGTTGTGAATGAGATTTTGGTGACAAGCGCGTGGTTTTAAGACCGCTTTTTGTCGGCGCCGGCATCCCGCCCTTGCCCTCCAGGGTCAGATAGGGCTTGCCATCAACATAGGAGAGCACGACCACTTCCCCGGGATAGATCAGGTGCGGATTACGGATCTTGGGGTTGATATGCCAGACTTCCGGCCATAACCAGGGGTCATTGAGAAAACGTTGCGCAATCGCCCACAGGGTATCGCCCTTTTTCACCTCATACCGGTCGGTCTTGGCGGCCATGGTCACCGTAGGCGCAGCAAACCACAACAGGGTCACGGCCGATATTATCAGCAGAAGGTGTTTATATAATGAGGAAGTGTGTTTAAAATTAGCCATCTGTTTTTATAACGTTGGTTAGGCTTTTAGCTCCGTTCTGACGCAACCTAAATCTACAGTGAGATTAAATTATTATTCATTAGTATCATAATGCTATCAGCTTTTTCTGCCCTTGTACTATAACTATCGCACGAAATCCCATGGCCAAATTGAATATTCTACATTATCCCGACGAACGCCTGCGTACCGTCGCCGCCCCGGTCGAAGCCGTTACCCCCGAGATCCAGCAGATCGTCGCGGATATGTTTGACACCATGTATGCCGCCCCGGGCATCGGCCTGGCCGCCACCCAGGTGGATATCCACCAGCGGATCATCGTCATCGATATATCCGAGGACAAGAGTCAGGCGCTGTGTCTGATCAACCCGGAACTCATCGAACACGACGGTAAACAGGAAATGGATGAGGGTTGCCTGTCGGTACCAGGCTTTTATGAAACCGTGCAGCGCGCCAACCACATTAAGGTCAAGGCCCTGGACAAGGCCGGCCAGCCGTTTGAACTGGAGGCGGAAGACCTGCTGGCGGTGTGTATCCAGCACGAAATGGATCACCTCACCGGTAAACTGTTTGTCGACTATATCAGCCCGCTGAAACGGCAACGGATCAAGAAAAAGCTCACCAAGCAACAGAAACAGGCCATGGCCCTGTAGTGCGGCCACGGCCTACAATAACCCTCCCCTTGACAGCTGACTGGCCCACACGTGGATAAACCCTTACGCATCATTTTTGCCGGCACCCCGGAGTTCGCCGCCGTGGCCCTGCAGGCCCTGCTCGATTCTGAGCATGAGGTCGTGGCCGTGTATACCCAGCCCGACCGCCCCGCCGGTCGGGGCCGCAAGCTCAAGCCCGGCCCGGTCAAGGCCCTGGCCCTGGCGCGTGAGATCCCGGTCTGCCAGCCCCTCAGCCTCAAATCCACCGAGGAACAGGCCAGGCTGGCCGAGTGGCAGTCCGATGTGATGATCGTGGCGGCCTATGGCCTGCTGCTGCCTGCTGCCGTGCTGACCACCCCGCGTTACGGCTGCCTGAACATACACGCCTCATTATTACCGCGCTGGCGCGGCGCGGCGCCGATCCAGCGGGCCATTTTGGCCGGTGACGCACAAACCGGCATCACCATCATGCAAATGGACGTGGGCCTGGACACCGGCGATATGCTGTTGAAGACCGGCTGCACCATTCAAGCCGTCGACACCGCCCAGACCCTGCATGACAAACTGGCCGAGATGGGTGCCAAGGCCCTGCTGGAGGTCCTCACTCGACTGCCCGGGGGCCTGCAAGCCGAGCCCCAGGCCGCAGACCTGGCCACCTATGCGCATAAGCTCAATAAAGAAGAGGCCCTCATCGACTGGCGGCAACCCGCTGTACAACTGGCCCGCCAGGTCCAGGCCTTTAACCCCTGGCCGGTCGCCCAGACCCGGCTCGGCGACATGGTCATCCGCCTCTGGCAGGCCGAGGCCCTCGATTCCCCAAGCCCGGCCAAACCCGGCACTGTGGTCAAAGCGGACAAAACCGGTATCGATATCGCCTGTGGTAAAGGGGTGTTGCATATCACCCTGCTACAGCTCCCTGGTGGCAAGGCCATGGATGCTGCTGCCCTGTTAAATGGTCATCCGGATCTGCTCCCCATCGGTACAATACTTGGCTAGTATTTTTATTTTCTTATTTATCAACAAGTTAAAATCATTCTATTTCTCATTTTTTTCTAAGCCACAGCCAAATCAGGCCGATACAGCCCTAAGCGGGATGTATGTCACACAAATTTACAATAACCGCTTACATTGCAGGTCTTTATAGATCGGCCAGCGTTCACATAATCAAGCCGCAACCTAAAGGGTGGGTGACAACATGAAACAACTGCCAAAAATCGTCATCGCTGACGACATGCAGATGATGCGTCGTCTGCTCAAGACCGCGCTCGTGAGGGGAGGTTTCCAGGACATCACCGAGGCCATGAACGGTGAAGAGTTACTCAAGGCACTCGATGAAGATTCCTATGACATCGTTATCTGTGACTGGGACATGCCGAGGATGTCCGGCATCGAGGCCCTGCGCCACATCCGCAACAGCGAAACCCATAAAGACATCCCGTTTGTGATGGTGACGGCGGTGGCCGA
>JAHEDB010000422.1 GCA_024641465.1 Chromatiales bacterium
GAACAACTGGATCAGGTGATGCGCAATGCGCCACGGCTGTTCCAGGGCAAGCTGTTCCTGATGCAACACAGCCCCGATGACCCGGATCGGAACGGCCTGTTGCTGTTCGACGACAAACAGAATCTGCACTTTGTGCAGCGCCGCGCGCACATCATCCGGGCACGGGAACAGTACAGTGATACGCTGATCGATACGGTCAGTGAAAACCAGTTCGGTGAGCTGGGCTCGACCGACCGTAGCTCTCGTTACTTTTATCTGGAGATGTTTCCCTATAGCAATCTGTTGATCAACTGGGTGCTGGTGACGCGCATCGACAGCAAGGTGATCTCGGCGCCGTTTCATCGCATCCGGCTGGTGATCTGGCTGTGTGTCGGTATCGCCCTGTTGATCAGCATGATGCTGGCCAATATCGGCACTGCACGGGTCTCTAATCCGATCAGCGAGTTGACCCAGAAGCTGATCGATTATGCCAAGGGCAATTATCAGGGCCGGATCGAGACCAAAAAGGGTATCGACGAGATCGACGCCCTGGCCGATGCCTTCAATTACATGGCCGACAGCGTACGGCAAAGCGAGCAGGGGCGGCAGCGGGCCGAGAACATGATGCTGCAAAGCGCCAAGCTGGCCAGCATTGGTCAGATGGCCGCGGGGATCGGTCACGAACTGAATAATCCGCTGAATAATATCCTGTCGTATACCAAGTTACTGGAACGGGCCAACCGCGATGATGAGGCCCTGCGGCGTGATATACATTCGCTAAGAGAAGAGGCCCTGCGCGCCTCGGAGATCGTCAAGGGCATTCTGAACTTCGCCCGCCAGGTACCGCCCGAGTACAGCCAGTTCAATGTCAACGAGTGGCTGGAGCATACCCTGGCCCTGGTGCAACAGACTGCGCGCGGTAAGGCGATAAAACTGGAATTGAATTCAAACTACGAAGGGCTGCTGGAGGGTGACCGCAGTCAGTTGCAACAGGTGCTGGTCAATCTGTTGCTGAACGCCATCCAGGCCAGTGCGCGGGATAGCACGGTCACGATCGAGACCGCCATGCAGTTTGATCTGTTACATATCCGGGTCAGGGATCAGGGTGAGGGGATCGATGAGTCCGTGCTGGACAAGATCTATGACCCGTTTTTTACCACCAAGTCAGAGGGCGATGGCAGCGGTCTTGGTCTGTCCATCAGCCTTGGCATTATCGAACGGCATAATGGCACGCTGGATATTCGCAATAATCCGGCGCAGGGTGTGACGGCAACGATTACACTTCCTTTACACAGCAATCAGATGGAACACTAAACGGACATGACACAACAGGCGCAGATCCTTTTTGTCGATGATGACCCCAAGGCCGGGGACCTCATGCGACGCTTCAGTGAAGGCGCGGCCTATCAGTGCCAGGTGTTTCAGGATCCGCGTGAGGCGCTGCGCTATTTCCAGCAACACGGTGCGGATCTCGTCATCAGTGACCTGCGCATGCCCGGCATGACCGGCATGGAGTTGTGCACAGCCGTGCGTGACAAGGACAGTGAGGTGCCGTTCATCATCATCACCGGTTATGCCGAGATCGACAATGCCATCGATGCCCTGCGGTTGGGGGCGACGGACTTTATCAAAAAACCCTTCGACATGGATGAGTTGCGTCTGCAGATTGAAAAGACCCTGCAACACCGCGCGCTGCTCAGGGAAAACCGTCTATTACGTCGACAGCTTAAGAATGAGCAACAACGCTACGGTATGGTCGGCCAGTCGGCGGCCATGCAGCAGGTCTACGCGGTGATCAACAAGATTGCCGACATACGTTGCAATGTAATCATCGAGGGCGAGTCGGGCACCGGCAAGGAACTGGTGGCGCGGGCGATTCACTTTCAGGGCCAGTATGCCGACAAGCCGTTTATCGTCATTGATTGCGGCGCGCTGTCAGATACTTTATTGGAAAGTGAATTGTTCGGTCACGAAAAGGGTGCGTTTACCGGCGCAGTCAAGGCCAAGGCAGGATTACTGGAAGAGGCCAGTGGTGGCACGGTGTTTCTCGATGAGATCGGCAACATCTCCGACACCATGCAGATCAAACTGCTGCGTGTCATTCAGGAGCAACAGGTGACCCGGGTCGGCGGTATCAAACCTACCGATATCGATGTACGTTTTATCGTTGCCACCAACCAGGATCTGACGCAACGGGTCAGGCAGGGAACCTTCCGCCATGACCTCTATCATCGCTTGAATGTCGTGAGTGTCCATATGCCTGCGCTGCGTGAACGTGTCGATGATATCCCCGAACTGGTGAATTACTTTATCGATCGCTATGCGAAACAATATCAACGCCAGGTGACTGGCTTTAACGCCGAGGCCATGCAACAACTCATGCAGCACGGCTGGCCGGGCAATGTGCGTGAACTGCAAAACCTGGTCGAACGCCACGTCGCGCTGGCCGATGGGCCGGTGATGCAGCTACAGGACCTGCGTACCGTACGACCGGAGCATAGTGAAGATGAACTGGCCGGTGACCTGCCCAGTCTGGAAGAACTGGAGCGCCGTTATGTACTGAAGGTGATGGCCAATTTCCATGGCAACCGTGAAACCACCGCCGAGGTGTTAGGGATCAATAAATCCACCCTGTATCGAAAACTCCAGCAGTACAATAAAGAAGACGCCGGGAATTGACCGTTTATTTGAACCACGGGGGACACGGGGGTAAATCGTTTGCGTGGTATAAATTCATTTCCCCGTGTCCCCCGTGGTAAATGTAATTTTCAATGGCTCACCCACAACCGTAGCCCGGATGAAACCACGCGTAATCCGGGGTGTTGGGTGATCCCCGTATTCCACTTCGTTGCATACGGGCTACTTTATTGAACCACGGGGAACACGGGGTAAATCGTTTGCGTGGTATAAATTCATTTCCCCG
>JAHEDB010000423.1 GCA_024641465.1 Chromatiales bacterium
ATCCTGATCATCGCCGGGATTACTGCCGGTTCAATCAGTTCAAACGGCACCATGTTGCTGGGCTACTTCGCGTTTCAGGTCCCGGTACTGCTGACCCTGGTTGTCTGGCTGTTGCTGCAACAAACAACTGCCTATACACAACTGGCAATATTAACGGTATTTTACAGCGCCATGCTGACCGCACTGGCAAAGCGGTATCGGGATCAATTCGTCATGCTGTATGAAGTAAATGCGAAAAATAAAACCCTGATCAGCGACCTGTCCGCCACCAACCAGCAATTACAAACCGAAATTAGTACTCGCCGGCTCACCGAGGATGCCTTGCGTGAATCAGAGTTGCGTTTTCGAAATATCATCGAAGCGGCACCGGATGCCATGGTACTGGCCAATGGCGACGGCGATATTGTCCTGGCGAACCAGCAGGCCGTTAAGCTGTTTGGTTATAGTGAAGAGGAATTGCTGGCGAATAAAGTGGAGTTCCTTGTCCCTGACAGATATATCCGCCACGCGGATTTTCGCCAGAATTTCACACACAAACCCAAACCCGGAAAAATGAACGTCAACCTGACCCTGTTTGCCAAACACAGGGACGGCCATGAAATCCCGATAGATATCAGCCTCAACACGGTGCCGGGCAAGGATATCCTCGTATCCTCCTCGATCCGTGATATCTCGGACCACCTGCAAATTGAAAATGATTTACGCCAGGCCAAGGAAGAGGCCGAGCAGGCCAATCAGGCCAAGTCCGATTTTCTGTCGCGCATGAATCACGAGCTGCGCACACCGCTGAATGCCATTATCGGATTCTCTCAGGTATTGAAACTGGTCGGCACCAACAGTCCGCAACAGAATGAACAACTGACGGAGATATATCTTGCCGGCAAACACCTGCTTGCGCTGATCAACGAAATGCTCGACATTGCCAAGATAGAGGCGGGACATATTGAATTGACGATGGATTCGGTCAAATTAGGCGATGTATTGAATGAAAGCATCTCACTCACCAAACCCCTGATGGACAAACACCAGATTCAGCTTCAGTTCACCGCATCAGAGCTGGATGATATCTATGTGCAGGCCGACCGAACCCGTCTCAAGCAGGTCTTCATCAACCTGTTGTCAAACGCCTGCAAATACAATCAGGACAATGGCAAGATCACCATCAAGCACTCATCGGCCGTATCGGGACGGACAAGCATCAGCATAACCGATACCGGACCCGGCATATCACCCGAAGCACAGGTCAATCTGTTCCAGCCATTTAACCGGCTAGGCGCGGAAAACAGCGCCATTGAGGGGACCGGCATCGGTCTGACCATCAGTAAAAAACTGCTGGAGATGATGCATGGCACCATCACCGTCAAAAGTGAAGTGGGGCGGGGCAGCACCTTTTCGGTTGAACTCAGACAGAGTGCTGCGCCAGGTATCGCACAGAGGGCGTGAGATGGCCCGACAGGATTTAACAAAGATTCACAATATAGCCGGGCTTAGCACTCACCCTGCTCAGACATACTGCCGATAATTATAGGGCTTCATATGGATATAACTTTAGTCATCGTGGGAACCTGAAATGCATCAAACCTATATCGGCTCGCAACCCATCTATAAAGATGACCTGTCGATCTTTGCCTATCAATTGCTGTTTCGCAGTGACGATCACAATGCGGCCTCATTTATCGACGGGGACAAGGCTACATCGGAGGTGATCCTCAACAGCCTGACGGACATCGGTCTCGACAAGCTGGTCGGCAATCACAAGGCCTGCATCAATTTCACGCGTAATTTTATTCTCGGCGATTATCCGATACCCGGCCTGAAGCGACATATCATTGTAGAGATACAACATGATGTCGTTCTGGATCAGGCGATTATCGATGCCCTGCATATGTTATCAGATAAGGGCTACACCCTGACCCTGCCGGAAGCGGTTTTTATGGGGCACTTTAACGTACCATCCGAACACCTCTTTATTGTCAAATTTGACATCACCAAAGGACTGGATGACCAGTTAAACTCCAGACTGGAGTTGTTGCGCCGTGATAACGTCCGGCTGCTGGCGGAAAAGATAGAGACACATGAAGAATTCGATAAATGCACCCAGATGGGCTTTGATTACTATCAGGGGTTTTTCTTCTGTCAGCCAAACATAGTCAAGGGTCGTGGAATCCAGGCGAATAAAGTTCAGTTGATTCGCCTGCTGCAAAAACTCCAGGATGAAAACACCGGCAGTCAGGAAATTGACCAACTCATCAGCACCGACGTCAGTCTGAGCTTTCGCCTGCTACGTTATGCCAACTCCAGCATGTTCGGACTCAATACCCGTATCGAATCCATTCAGCATGCAGTCACCCTGCTGGGCTGGGACACGATCCGCATGATCGCTACCTTATTGGTACTGTCCAGTATCGACGACAAACCACCCGAACTGTTTCATGTCGGTCTGGTGCGCGCCAAAATGTGTGAATACCTGTCCACCTACGACAAAAAAATCGACAAGAACATGGCCTTTACCGCCGGGCTATTATCGATCATCGACGCCCTACTGGATGCCCCCATGGACGAGGTCCTGGCGCAACTGCCACTCAGTCAGAAATTGACCCAGGCCCTGCTCAGTCAGGAAGGCGAACTGGGTTTAATACTGCATGACAGTATCGCCTATATCCACAACCGACCCGAAGAGGCCACGCGCTCCGGTCTGGGGGGGGTCGTCCTGCGTGAAGGCTATATCAAGGCCCTGATCTGGTCTAACGCCATGCTGCCCGCCATCCAGACACATTAAGCTAAGCTGACTGGTTACGTATTTCACTCTTCACCATCCGGAATTTAACGGTTGGGTTCATAGCCTTCGTACTGCGGTATATCGCCACAGATATCCTCCCAGTTGGCCCTGGAGGTGACAAAG
>JAHEDB010000041.1 GCA_024641465.1 Chromatiales bacterium
GAAACCGGCTCCTTTTCGCTGGCCTCGGCACAGCTGTTTCTGACCCAACCGGCGATCAGTAAACGCATCGCCGCCCTGGAGGAAGAACTGGGCACTCCGTTGTTCGACCGCATCGGCCGCGGGGTCAGCCTGACCGAGGCCGGTCAGGCCCTGTTGCCCCGGGCGCGGAGTATTCTGCTGGAGGTCGAGGACAGCCGCCGCGCCATCTCCAATCTGTCCGGCCATATCGGTGGCAGGCTCAGTATCGGCACCAGCCACCACATCGGCCTGCACCGGCTGCCACCGGTATTACGGCAATTCAGCAAGAACTACCCGGAAGTCGAACTGGATATACACTTCATGGATTCAGAAGAGGCCTGCCGTGCCGTGGAACACGGCGACCTGGAACTCGGTATCGTGACCTTACCACTCAGTCCCGCCCCGCTGTTACACACCCGCGAGGTCTGGCCCGATCCCCTGTCCATCGTAGTCGGTAAATCCCATCCCCTGGCGAAACAGCAACAGCTCACACTGGAAACCCTCAGCCGGCACACGGCAATCCTGCCCGCTACCGGCACCTATACCCGTGAAATCCTGGAGCGGGCGATTGAACACACCAGTAGTAAACTTAAAGTCGGTCTCGCGACCAATTATCTGGAGACCATCAAGATGCTGGTCAGCGTCGGCCTGGGCTGGAGTGTCCTGCCCGACAGCATGCTGAGCAGGGAAATAACAAGTTTACCGGTCAGGGACATCCACCTGCACCGCACCCTGGGGATGGTCTGGCATGCCGGGCGCACCGTGACCAATGCGGCAAAGGCCATGATGGAGATCGTCGAACAGATCAAGACTCAGCAGAGCTGATTTTCACACCATATCAAACTGGTTCAAACTCCAATGTAAATTTGTTTTCCTTTCAACATCCAATTAAATATACTTGCCCCGCCGGTAAAAATAGTCATAACAATGCACAGACGGTTTTTCCCAACAGGTGTAACAGCATTTTGATCCTTAAGTTTATTGCGGAATAAACCACTTTAAATTTTTGGTGACGAATGTGACACGCCACATACATCAGAAAATTCATGGACAGATGATAGTCATTTTCCGGCAATTGACACAGAAAGTTTACATTTCTGTCTTACCATCAATTGTCAATTTGATATCAGCAATTCGGGTTCACGCGTACCCGACAAGGAGCGTATATGAAAATCGTTATCATAGGCGGTGGCGCCGGTGGCGCCAGTGTTGCAGCCCGCGTTCGACGGCTGGATGAATTTGCCGAAATCATTCTAATCGACAAAAGTTCGACTATCTCCCAGGCCACCTGCGGTATCCCTTATCACGTCGGGGAGGTCATCAAGGATCGTGATCGTATGGTGGTGGTCGAGGCGGAATCCTTCGCCGAACTTCTCAATATCGAAGTCTGTACTCGTACCGAGGTACTGGATATTGAACCCCAGAAAAAACAGCTCACAGTCCTGGAACACAAGACCGGTCGCAAGAAAAAGATCGGCTATGACAAGCTGGTGCTCTCACCCGGCTCCCATCCCATCTACCCGGATATAGCCGGGGTGGATCGACCCTCGGTGTTCACCCTCAACAACCTGGAAGAGATGGACCGGGTTATGCAATTTGTGAATGCACATCATTGTAAAAATGCCGTAGTGATCGGTGGTGGATTTGTCGGCCTCGAAACCGCCGACAATCTTGAAGTGCGCGGCATCCGCACCAGCCTGATCGAGGCATCGCCACAGGTCATGGCGCCACTGGATCCGGAAATGGCCTCCTTCCTGCACCAGCACATTCGGTCTCACGGTGTGAATCTGTTGTTGAATAACAAGGTGACGGCCATCGAATCGGATCACGTTATGCTGGAAAGCGGTGAAAAAATACCTGCCGAGCTGGTGATCCTGGCGATAGGTGCACGCCCCTCCGTCACGCTGGCCAACAAGGCAGGACTCAAAACCGGTCAGTTGGGGGGTGTCTGTGTTAACAGCGGCTTATTGACCTCGGCAAATGATATCTATGCCCTCGGTGATGCCATCGAGAGCCTGGACCATATCTATCGCAACAAGGCCGTGGTGCAACTGGCCGGGCCTGCGCATAAACAGGCAGGTGTTGTGGCAACCAACCTGCTGGGAGGACATGACAGTTATCAATCCGTACAGGCGACCAGTATCGTCAAGGTATTTGATCTGACCGTCGCCACCACCGGCTACTCGGAAAAACAACTTCGCGCACAGAATATCGTCTACCAAAAATCCTATAGCGATGTACCGGCCCATGCCTCGTTTTACCCCGAGTCCTTTCCCATTACCATTAAGCTGCTGTTTAGCCCCAAAACCGGCACCGTGCTCGGCGCCCAGGTCGTCGGTGTGCGGGGCGTTGATAAACGCATCGATGTGATCGCCGCGGTCATGCAATTCAAGGGCACGGTATTTGACATGGCGCAAATGGAACTGGCCTATGCCCCGCCCTATTCCTCTGCCAAGGATCCGATCAATGTTGCCGGGATGGTGGCAAGAAACATGCTGCGCGACAACTATCAGGTGGTGTACTGGGATGAAGTCGACTTTCACATCCGCGACGGCGCCCAGTTGATCGATGTGCGCAGCCCTGACGAATTTGATCTAAACCCTGTGCCGGGTTCGATCAACATACCACTGGAGAGGCTGCGCAGTTCATTAAAAGACATTCCAAAAGATCGAAAGATCATATTTTGCTGTCAGCAGGGTAAAAAGAGTTACTTCGCATGGCGTATCCTCAGCCAGCACGGTTATCAGGAAGTCTACAGTTTGAGCGGTGGTCTCAAGCTGTATTTTACCGCCACCCAGGAACCGCTGGCACAGCCCAGTCGCCAGGCACAACCGACGGAACAGGAAACCCGGCATGAACATGCCGCCGTTGAGGCGGCGATGACCTTTATCGATGCCGTGGGCCTGAGTTGCCCCGGGCCTATCATGAAGATCAAAAAGGAGATTCGTACCGTGATACTGGGGAACAAGATCAAGGTCGCCGCATCCGACCCGGGGTTTGCCAATGACATTAGCGTGTGGTGCAGAAAGACCGGCAACATTCTCGAGACCTGTGATACCCGCAATGCGGTGACCACAGTGATTATTCAGAAGGCATCGTAATATATTTTATAGGGATGGCCGATACGGTACGGGCGCGTAACGCGCGCCCATGCCTATTCAATCACCTGATAGGAGCGTACTTCGACGGGTGGGGAGGTGTCACTACGTTGTTGCGGCACCAGCGGCACGCGCACCTGCAGGAATTTGGTCTTGGGAACCATGATCTCACCTTTCAAGACCAGTTCCCCCTTGCCCTGATGGATGATGGCAAAGGTGCTGGTCAATGACTTGCTGCCAAAGCCGTCGCTGCGCAACACGGCCAGGGTCACCGTGCCCGCCTTTGATTCAAGTTCGTAGGCCAGCTTAACCACAACATCGATCTTCTGACCGGTTTTTAAGGGTACGTTTACCGGTGGCTGGATATCGAGGATCTTGAGCGTATTATGGGTCTTAACCGCATCGGCCTGATGAGCATCACAGCCCACCAGCATAACGAAGACCAGACTGACCATGATTTTTATAATTTGAATTTTCCACATAGTTCTATTCCTGCATCAAGCTGCCAATATTTCTTAGAGAAGTATCAGCCGATTCCGATAAATTAGCAATAATAGTTTACCGACCTGTTTTGACTCAGGTTGATGTTGTGATCATTACGTAAAAGCCCGATCAAAATCACCAACAAAATATTATGGCCGATATTTAAGCTGCACACCGCTGATAAAATTTCGCAATATCTGGTCTTTACACTCTCGGTAGTTTTTATGGCCCGGCTTGCGAAAGAATGCACTGAGTTCATGTTTACTGATACTTGAATCGACCAAGCCGAGAATTTCGAGTATATCTTCGGCCTTCAGGTCGAGGGCAATCTTCAATTTCCTGAAAATGATATTATTGTTTATGGCCTGCTCCGGCTCGGGTTGCATCCCTTCCTTCTTGCCGCGCCGTTCGATAATCAGACCATTGAGAAACATCGCAAGTTCAGTATCACTGCACACCTGAAAAGCAGGCTCGTCTTCCTTTTTTAACCATGCCTTGATCTGTTCAAGCGTTACCGTGTGATCGGCATTGGCAAAGATGGCGATCATTTTCGAATCATTAAGGTCAAAAGTATAGCGAATACGGCGCAAAACATCGTTATTGGTCATAAATATCACCTGCTGTAAATTATAGCTTCATAAAACGCGCACCCACCGTGCACCGGCGAATCTGACGATGGCCAGGCCCAAAACAACAAGACCCGGCAAAGCCGGGTCCTGTTCAGGGCAAAGACTCAACAAGCATTATGCCCGGTAGTTCGGCGCTTCCTTGGTAATGGTCACATCGTGCACATGCGACTCACGCATACCGGCGCCGGTGATACGGACGAATTCCGGTTTGGTGCGCATTTCTTCGATGGTGCGGCAACCGGTATAGCCCATGCTGGAACGGATACCGCCGAGGAGTTGATGGATAACCGGGCCGAGGGGTCCTTTGAAGGGTACGCGCCCCTCGATACCTTCCGGCACCAGTTTGTCGGCCTCGCCCCCTTCCTGGAAATAACGATCCGATGAACCGTGACGGGCGGTCATGGCCCCCATCGAACCCATGCCGCGATAGGCCTTGTAGGAACGCCCCTGGTACAGCTCGACATCACCGGGCGATTCTTCGGTACCGGCAAACATCGAGCCGATCATAATCGAGTGAGCACCGGCGACCAGCGCCTTGGACACATCACCGGAATAACGGATACCGCCATCGGCGATCACCGGAATACCGGTGCCCTTGAGGGCCTCGGCGACATTGGCCACGGCGGAGATCTGCGGTACGCCGACGCCGGACACAATACGCGTGGTGCAAATCGAACCTGGACCGATCCCGACCTTGACGGCATCGGCGCCGGCCTTGGCCAGGGCCTTGGCGGCGGCGGCGGTGGCGATGTTGCCACCGATGACCTGTACCTCGGGAAAGTTTTTCTTCACCCAGGCAACCCGATCCAGCACGCCCTGGGAATGGCCATGGGCCGTATCGACCACGATCACATCAATACCGGCTTCGGCCAGGGCGGCAACGCGCTCATCGGTACCCGCGCCAACCCCCACGGCCGCGCCCACCCGCAAGCGGCCCTGATCGTCCTTGCAGGCATTCGGAAATTCGGAGGCCTTCTGGATATCTTTCACGGTGATCAGGCCACGCAGTTCAAACTTGTTATTGACCACCAGCACCTTCTCAATACGGAATTTATGCAGGGTGGCCTGTACCTCGTTACGGCTGGCGCCTTCCTTCACCGTCACCAGACGGTCTTTGGGAGTCATGATGCTGGACACGGGTTTGTCGATTTCGGTCACAAAACGCAGATCACGGTTGGTGACGATCCCCACCAGTTCCGGGCCATCCACCACGGGAACACCCGAAATATTGTGCGCCCGGGTCAGTTCCATGACGGTACGTATAGAGGCATTGGGGCTGACGGTCAGCGGGTCCTTGATCACCCCGCTTTCGAATTTCTTCACCTGACGGACATGCTCGGCCTGTCCCAGGGCATCCATATTTTTGTGAATAATCCCGATGCCCCCTTCCTGGGCCATGGCGATAGCCAAACGGGCCTCGGTAACCGTGTCCATCGCCGCCGCCAGCAGAGGTATATTCAGGGCGATACCCCGAGTCAACAGGGTCTTGAGTTCCACTTCCCTCGGCAACACATTGGAATGGGCCGGGACCAGCAAAACATCGTCAAAAGTAAGGGCTTCTTGGGCGATTCGTAACATCGGGGGGATTCCATATGAAATAGAACGCGGAATTATAGAGACTTTGGCAGGGAGGTACAATGGCCGAAAAAGGCCAAGTATCTGGAAAACGGTGAGTTTTATCAGGCATTGCCATTCGGGTTCTAAGTCGGCATACTGTGACGCTAATTGCACGGGTAAAGGAATTGCCGGTGGATTTTAAATAAACAGGCACTGCGTAGCGGATACGAGCCAAACAGCCTGGGATTAGTTAGACACTGAATATAAATATAAACTCAAGTATGTAAATATCGATTTGGAGGAGCACATGAAAAAATTCGTACCATTCCTTATTGCCACCGCTCTGGTTATGTCTGCCTGCGGCACCCAGCAAAAGCACACTGATAAAGATGCTGCGGCTGCCATTACAGCGGCTGTAGAGGCCAATAAACAAGCCAAAAAGGCTGAATTTGAGTGGACCACCACTGGCAAGGTCATCGAGAAGGCCGAAGCCGCCGCCAAAGAGGGTGAATTCGACCAGGCAGTGAAGCTGGCCAACAAGGCTAAAAATGAGGCTGATATGGCCCTGGAACAGGCCAAGGCCGCTCCTAAGGCAAAATCGCGCATCTAAGCGACTGTCTTGCTAGAATCAAGAAGCCGGGGTGACCCGGCTTTTTTTTCGGCCCACTTCTGGGTGGGGCTTAACACTAGTAGCATTGGCCAACGCACATGATTGATCAGCCAACCGAGCAAAAACCATTTCGTAATATCTATACCGTCTCGCGTCTCAACAGCGAGGTACGGATGTTACTGGAAAGCGGCTTCCCCCTGCTGTGGATCGAGGCCGAGATCTCCAACCTGGCGCGCCCCGCCTCCGGCCACTGGTATTTTACCCTCAAGGATGAAGCTGCGCAGGTACGCTGCGCCATGTTCCGCAATCGCAATCTCAATCTCGGTTTTAGTCCCAAAAACGGCATGCAGGTACTGGTGCGGGCCAAAATTGGCTTATATGAACCACGTGGTGAATTTCAGCTGGTGATCGAACACATGGAAGAGGCCGGTGACGGCGCCCTGCGCCGCGCCTTTGAGGAACTCAAACTCAGCCTCGATAAACAGGGCCTGTTCGATACCAACCACAAACAGGCCTTGCCCGCCCTGCCCCGATGCGTCGGGGTGGTGACCTCACCCAGTGGGGCGGCGATCCGTGACATCCTCACCACCTTGCAGCGGCGTTTCCCGGCCCTGCCGGTGATCGTCTATCCGGTACCGGTGCAGGGTCAGGGGGCCGGTCAGCAGATCGCCGCGATGATCGCCACCGCCGATCGGCGCCGGGACTGCGACGTATTGATCGTCGGCCGTGGCGGCGGTTCACTGGAAGACCTGTGGGCCTTTAATGAGGAGGTGGTCGCCAGGGCCATCTACAACTGTTCCATCCCGGTGGTCACCGGCATCGGTCACGAGATCGATTTTACCATTGCCGACTTTGTCGCCGACCGACGCGCCGCCACCCCGAGTGGGGCCGCCGAACTGATCAGTCCGGATCAACAGGACTGGCTGACTCGACTCCATCAACTACAGCAGCGTCTCACCTGGCTGAACCGCAGCCGCCTCCGGCAGTGGCAACAGCACCTGCAGCATCTGGAGAAACGTCTGCAACACCCCGGTCGACGCCTGCGCGATCTGGCGCAACGGCTGGACGAAATGGAACTACGTCTGCATCGCGCCCAGCAAAATCTGTTACATCGGGCCAGTGCGCGTATTCGTCAGAGCCATGAACGGCTGTTACGTCACAACCCCGTTCACCGCCTGGGCACTTTACAGAGTAGAAATACCAATCTGTCACAACGCTTTAAACTCGCCATGCGTCAGCAACTCGCCTTGCGTCACGCACAGCTACAGCAACTGGCCCACGCCCTGGATGCCGTCAGCCCCCTCGCCACCCTGGGACGGGGTTATGCAATTGTCACGAATGAGCAACAACAAATCGTCAGACAGGCCGGACAGGTCAAACCCGGCGATCAGATCAAGGCACGTCTCGCTGAAGGTCAGCTATACTGTCAGGTAACCAAAATTGAAGAGACTCATGACTAAAGTGTTCAAGCGAATCCTTGCTGTGTGTTTATTTCTGGTCATTACACCCAGTATTTTTGCCCAGGATCTGCCGCATCATAATCCGGTACCCGGCGGCATCGCCATCGTCGATCTGCAATCTAACAGCGACAGCGCCCCCGAAGTCTATTTTGAGGAGCGGCGTGTCATGGTACTGAAAGGCAACAATGGCCACTGGCAGGCCGTGATCGGCATCCCCCTGACCATCAAAACCGGCAAACACACCATCAAGATCAAGCAGACCGATAAAGCGCAACTCGCCTTCAATGTTACCGGTAAAAAATACGAGCTACGCCACATCACCATCGATAACAAGCGCATGGTCTCACCCACCCAGGCCGATATCGAACGGCACATGAAAGAAAAACCCTTGATCCTCGCCGCGCTCAAGACCTGGACCGAACAAAGCGAAGTCCCCACCGCCTTTATCCTGCCCGTGCAGGGACGACTCAGCAGCCAGTTTGGCCTGCGCCGCATCTATAACAAACAGGATCGCATCCGCCGCCACACCGGACTGGACATCGCCGCCATCGTAGGCACACCGATCGTCGCGCCGGCCGCCGGTCGGGTGATCCGCACCGGCGACTATTTCTTCACCGGCGGTACGGTGTTTGTCGATCACGGCCAGGGCCTGGTCACCATGTATTGTCATCTCAGCAAGACCGAGGTGAAGGCCGGGGATATTTTAAAACAGGGTGATCGGATCGGTGAGGTCGGCATGACCGGTCGGGTCAGCGGCGCGCATCTGCACTGGGTGGTGTCACTCAATAACACCAAGGTAGAACCAAAACTGTTTTTAGCCGAACAGGTAAGTCAGCGTACCACCCAGTAGTGCACTTGCTGCGCATCCAGAAACACTTCCGCCTGTTCACCGTGTAACATCGCCAGTGTCGCGAGGATCCCGGCCTCGGTGCAGGTGGCCGCGGCGACCGTTACCGAACACGGCGCCCCCTCTACCGGCCAGCCGGTTTTGGGATTGAGGATATGGCCGTAACGTTTGCCATCCTTGACGAGATGTCGCCTGGCATCGCCACTGGTGGCCAGGCCGCCTACGGAAATTTCGATCAATCGATTCGCCACCGGCTGTTTATTCAGTTTGTCGTAATCCGGCTGTTCGATCCCGACCTGCCAGCCCACACCGGTATCGCGCGAGCGGTTACAACACAGGTCACCGCCGAAATTGATCAACACACTGCACACGGTTTGCTGTCGGACAAGCGCAGCCACTCGATCCACCGCATACTCCTTGCCGATACCACCGAGGTCGATCTGCATGCCGTCGATCAGGCTCAGATGCGGCCGTGACCATTGCAGTTTGTCCCAGCCGACCAGTGACAGTAATTGCCGGATGATAGCCTCATCGGGTACGGCACTACGCCCATCGAAGCGCCATGCCTTACCCAATACACCGGAGGTGATATCAAACAGGCCTTCGCTCAGGTCAAAACAGAATCCGGCATAGTCGAGCAGATCCGCCGTTTCATTATCGACATCGATGGTTTTGCCCTGACTGTGATTGATTTGATAAATAACATTATCGTCGCGATAGCGACTGAATTTGTGTTCAATCCGTAATGCCTCATCACGGGCGATCCGGCCGAGGTGTTCGGCCAGCAGCGCATCCGCCGTTGCGATCAACAATTCACAAGGACTGGCCATGGCCTGAAAACGGCAGCGAAAATAGCCGTCACACTGTTCGAGCAGCCACTCTTGTTCCGTTACCAACATGGTTAGAACAGAAAGGAATAATTGGCCTGAATGATTACCGCGGTGTTGTCGGCAAATTGTGCATCACCCACCGCCTGTTGTTTCATGACCTCCAGGCGCGCGCCGAACTCGTGGGATTGCCGCAGCAATAGACCATACTTCAGGCCGAGGGTGGTGGTGCTCATATCACCCAGGCGATAATCGGCACTGGCATAGGCCGGAATACTGCCATCCTGTAATGAGTAATGATAGAAGTCGGCCTTGTTTTGAATGTAGTAGCGCGCATGGGGTTGCAGATAGTGTCGGCCACCGGCCAGCTCATAGCGGTAATGCAGATTATAGGTATGGGAGATGATGCCCCAGTCGTCGGTATAGTAGCGATAGCTGAATTGCAACACATCGGTGTTGAACTGATGATTGGTCTTAAGATAGACGGCCTGTCGGCGGCGGCTGTCGGGGCGCTTTTCATACAGATAGGGGTCGGTTGTGCGTAACTGACCGCTGCTGTCCAGCACGCTGAGGATCTTGTAAGGATCGGTCAGGTAACCCTGCTCATCCGCCAGAGTGAAATTGAGTTGTAACAGGGTCTTCGGTCCAATGACCTGGGTGACACCCAGCAATAACTCCTGAATATCTTTCGACTTACCGCCCTTGGACTGTAGTGTCTTTTGTTCACCGGCCTTGGTCGGCACGGCACTCAGCTCGACGGGGACGTAACCCACTGCATTGACCTGGTCATGGCTCATGGAAATTCCAGTCGCCAGGGTCGTATTGCGCTTGTTTAAATCCCAGGCCAGATTCACACTCAAACCCAAAGACGAGTAATCCTGTTCCTGTGAATAATTTCCGCCGATGATGCTCTTCAAATGTTCATGCAGCGGCGTCTCCCATTCGGCGGATAGCGCGGTGCGGAAATCCCGAAAGGTGGTATCCAGCGGGGTCTCACCGGCCGGGGTGGTGTAGGTCGTCTTACCCGAGGGGGAGGCAAAGGTCTGGGGTTTGTCCGTCGGTATCGCACCACTGGGTGAGGCGCCGGTCATGCTGTCCAGCACCAGACGCACACCAACAAACTGCTCGTTACCGATATCCTTGCGAGCCGCCACGACGGGTTCAACCACCGTCACGCGATCCTTTTCTGCGTAATACAGAAAGGCCATATCAACCTGCCAGGGCGAGTTGTCCT
>JAHEDB010000424.1 GCA_024641465.1 Chromatiales bacterium
ACACCGCCTGAGGTCCCGGCATCGGCAAAACCGATATCGTGCTTTTGCAGCATCTGGCCGCGTCGTTGTGAGTCATGGTAATTCGAATTGCCACCATCGATGACCAGGTCGCCGGCATCGAGTAGACTGATCAATTCAGTGAGGGCAGTTTCGGTGGTCTCGCCACTGGGTAGCATCAGCCATATCCGTCGTGGCGAGGCGAGTTGCTGGACGGCATCGGCCAGGGAGGAGGCCGGTTTCATACCTTCCTGTTTCGTTAGTTGCTGAACAATCTCACTGGAGCGATTAAATCCCACGACCTCGATACCACCACGGCACAGCCGTCGCACCATATTGGCGCCCATTTTGCCCAAACCGATCATTGCCAGTTGCATAGAGTTACCTGTAGCTGAGTATGTTGAAAAAAGTCATGCCATCTAACTATAGTGAATTCTCGATCACCAGTCTCAGATATCAATCAGTAATATTTTATTCAGGGTTATAAGTGTCGGTAGCGGGTGGATCGCACGTACCGCCAATAGGGTAATATAAATAAAAATATTAATGCTTTACCCAGCGCAGACGATAAATAAGAAGGAACGTCTGGGGACAGTTTTTTTGCAACGGGTGGAGTCTGTTTCATCAGCCAATGAAAAATCTATGTATCTGAATTTTTACCAATTTACTGCACGGCCCTTCAAACTGACTCCGGATAGTCGATTTTTCTTCCCCAGTCAGTGTCAGGAAAAGGCCTTGTCTTATCTTCTGTACGGGATAGAGCAGGGGGAGGGGTTTGTGGTCATTACCGGCGGCGTCGGTCACGGCAAAACCACCCTGATCCAGCGCTTGAGTAAAGAGGTCAAATCGCAGCGGGTCGAAGTGACCCGTATCGCCGCCGCCAACCTGGATGCCGAGAGCATCCTCGAGCTGGTCTGTGTCTCGCTGGAAATCCCCATCGAGGGCAAGAGCCGGGTGGGCCTGTTTAAGGCCCTGGAAGGTTACCTGCTTAAGCGCAAGTCGAAAAACATCCGCGTGCTGCTGGTCATCGATGAGGCCCAGACCCTGACCGACGAGGCACTCGAAGAACTGCGCATCCTGACCAATATCGAGGAAGGCGGTAAGGCCGCGGTACAGATCTTCCTGGTCGGCCAGGTCGAATTACGCGATACCCTGTTACTGCCAAAATTCGAACACCTGCGGCAACGTATTATTGCCTCCTATCACATCGAACCCTTCACCCGCGCCGAGACGGAAAAATATATTATCACCCGCCTGAAAGAGGTCGGCTGGAACAACGACCCGCAGATCCAGAGTATCGTGTTTGATTTTGTGTATGAATGGACCGCAGGGGTGCCGCGGCGGATCAATCTGTTGTGCGATAGACTGCTGCTACTGGGTTATGTGGAGGACCTGCACATGCTGGGCGAGGTGCAGATCGAGCAGGCGATCCGTGATATGGAAAAGGAACTGGGTCATCAGCAGGCCGCTAAACGCGGCAAGATCACCAATGTGGCGGTGGCGACAAAACTCAATCGCAAAAACAAGCGCAAGCGCTCCGCGACACGTTAACTATTTATATTTATCCAGCAGGCCCTTGAGTTTCTTTTCGACCTGGCCCTTGGTCCGGTCTTTGGCCTGCTGTTCCTTTCTATCCAGTTCATCACGCGCATGATTATATTGTTGCTCGAGGCGAGCCTTACGCATGGCAATATCGTTTTTGACGACGGACTTGTGTTCCTTTAGCTTGCCTTCCGCCTCGTCGATGGGTTGACGCGTCTGTAAGTAGATCTTGTCCTTTAGCTGTTTCTGGAAATCGGCCATGCGTCGGCTCATATGGTCTTTCATGTTGGCCTGCAGGCGGTTATCCAGATCGGAACTGACCTGGGTCGAATACTTATCAAAAGTACCACTCAATTTGCCATAGACATTAAAGTCACGGGTTTTGTTGATCGCCGACAGGAACATCATTGCCAGTTCATTACCACTGGCCTGGTTATTGTATTGAATCGAATGGATGTGCGATTTGAAGTCGGCGCTGATCTGGTTTTTTTCGCGTTGCGCAACCAGGCTGACATCGGAGCCGGCCTTGTCGAGATAGACGGTCATGTCTTCCTTGTCGATGAGTTTATATTTGTTCAGCTGATAATTGACCATCTTGAAGTTGATCTGATCACGCGGCTGTAGCGGGTTGATGTGGTTGAAGCTGCCGGTCACCAGGATCGAACCGATGCCCTGCATCTTATCGCCGGCGAAGCGCAGTGTGGTGGGCTTGCGGGTGATGTCCTGCGCATCGGTAATGTCCATGATCTGGCCGTCGAAACTGCCCTGCTGTGTCTCGATGGAGGCGCGCACCAGTTTGATGAGAAATTCCGGCGTGGGGTGGTATTCTCTGAAGCGGATATCCAGACCCTTGTAGCGGGGGGCGGGCGGGGCCGCTTTATCGCCGGAGGTATCGACATAGGCGAGCCAGGGTTCGAGTTTTTTATACCACTGCATGGCCATGGTGGTGTATTTTTTGGCCTCCCCGCCAAACAGCAGATGACTGATATTGCCGATGCCGGAACTGCTCAGGGCGTATTTGCCGGTCAGCCTGTTGTATTCTTCCTGCGGTGAATTTTTCAGGGCGGTATAGCCGTTGTCCAGTTTGTTCATGTCACCGCTGATCTGCTGATAGGAATTGTCGACGAAATCGATATCGGTCTTGATGGTCTTTTTGAGGGCCTTCAGATCATTGATCGCCGCCGAGAGTTTCGCCGGATCCTTTGTATCTGTTTGCTTGATGGCATCGAGCCGTTTTTGATAGTCCTCGGCCTGTTTTTCCCCCGGCATGGCCTGTTTGATCTTTTCCCAGTTTTGCTGGCTGCCGCGAACGTCGGTCTTGAAGGTCTCGGCCTGTTTGATGGTCTTGATCTCTT
>JAHEDB010000425.1 GCA_024641465.1 Chromatiales bacterium
GGGCGTAATACAGGTCGTCCTGTTTGCGAATATAGATCGGTCCCTTGCCGTTACGCAGGCTGCGATCAAAATTCTTCTGTATCTCATCAAGCCCATAGAAGGTGCACAGTTCCTGCCAGTCGAATTCCAACACCACATCGGTCAGCATGCAACACGGTCGTTGGCATTTTTGGCAGTGCGGAATGATGTGCTGATCCTGATATTGCATCAGGATCGTTTTGATCTGCCGATTGCTGGATTGTTTCCTGCCTGGAGACATGAAATTAAATCCTGTAAGAGTCGATGAGAGGAGTATAAACGCTGTCTGCAAGGCTGTATGCAGTTTGCTGATGGCGATAAAAAAGGACCGGTTTTATCCGGCCCGTTTTTATCCATGGACGGTGCTGTGGGCTAAAACATCCTGGCATTGATCCACATGTGAGCCGCGATACTGGCGGCATAGCCCAGGGCGATCACCGGGGTCCATTTGAGGTGACTGAAAAAGGTGTATTTACCACGGGCCTGGCCCATCAGGGCGACACCGGCGGCGGAACCGATGGACAGCAGGCTGCCACCGACACCGGCGGTCATGGTCACCAACAGCCATTGGCCCTGAGACATATCCGGTTGCATGGTGAGCACGGCAAACATCACCGGGATGTTATCGACGATGGCGGACAATAGGCCGATGGCGATGTTGGCCGGAGTCGCGCCCCACTGGGTGTACATGACTTCAGAGGCGAGTGACAGGTATCCAAGAAAACCCAGTCCGCCAACACACAACACCACGCCGTAAAAGAACAGTAGCGTATCCCACTCGGCACGGGCGATCTTGTTGAATACATCAAACGGCACCACATCACCCAGCATCCTGTCGGCCTTACCCTCATTGTGCGGCGTGGCGGCGGTCTGCCTGTTGTGGGTCTTGCGCAGGAAGAAGCCAAACAGTTGCAGGAAGGACAGGCCGGTCAGCATGCCGATCACCGGTGGCAGGTGCAGGAAGTTATGGAAGCTGACAGCGGTGATGATGGTCAGTAAAAACAGCAAAATGATGCGTTTGGCGCCGCGGTGCATCACGACCATTTCATCCTTGACGGTGGGTTTTTCATCCGGGATGGAGAAGTGCATGATCACCGCCGGTACCAGGAAGTTGATTGCCGATGGGATGAACAGGGCAAAGAAACCCCAGAAATCGACCATGCCCTTTTGCCAGACCATCAGGGTAGTGATGTCACCGAAGGGGCTGTAGGCGCCCCCGGCATTGGCGGCCACCACGATATTGATACAGGACAGACTGACGAAGCGAATATTGCTGCCGCCGACGGCCATGACCACGGCGCACATCAACAGGGCGGTGGTGAGGTTATCGGCCACCGGAGAAATAAAGAAGGCGAGGATACCGGTCAGCCAGAACAGTTGGCGAAAGCTGAAGCCTTTACGGATCAACCAGGAGCGTAGTGCCCCGAACACCTGTCGTTCTTCCATGGCGTTGATATAGGTCATCGCCACCAGCAGGAACAACATCAATTCACTGTATTCCAGCAGGTTGTGGCGCACCGCCTGCTCGGCGGCGTGGGTCATGCCGTGATTGACATAGACCATGCCGATCATCGCCCAGATGATGCCAGCGGCGAGGATCACCGGCTTGGATTTGCGCAAGTGGGTAAATTCCTCGGCCATCACGAACAGGTAGGCAATAATGAAGATCGCGATGGAGGCATAACCGACACCGTGGCTGGTGAGATTGAGTGTCTGGCCGGTGTTGCTGGCATAGCTCATGCCCGGTAGTAACAACAGCAGGAAGGACGGGAGGAGTTTATTCATATAATGATTCCTATTGCGCAGGCGTTAAAAAACGGGGCATGAAGCCCCCGTTTGTATTGTCAGGCGTTTAGCCGCTTGTTGAAAAACTACTGCGCTTGCCATGACGGCGTTGCCTTGTCCTGGCTGCGCTCGCTACGTTTTTCAACAAGCTGTTAGCCTTAATAAATGATATTAAGCATGGTTAGCGAAACGATCAGAAACAGAATCGTCATGACCCCGCCGGCCTTCATAAAGTCGGGTACTCCATAACCGGCCGGACCCATGATCAGGGCGTTGACCTGATGGGTGGGGAGGAAGAAGGAGTTGGAGGTGGCGATGGCCACGGTCAGGGCAAATACCGCCGGGTTGGCGCCGGCGGCGATGGCGATGTTGACCGCCAACGGCACCAGTAACACGGTGGCGCCGACATTGGACATGACCAGGGTGAAGAATGTCGCCAGGACGGCCACCGCCGCCTGGAGTACCCAGATCGGTACCCCGCCCAGCATACTGAGGGTCTGTTGCGCGATCCAGGCGGCGGTGCCGGAGTTTTCGACCGCGCCGCCAAGCGGAATCAGGCTGGCGAGCAGAAACACGGTCTTCCAGCTCACCGCCTCATAGGCCTCATCCATGCTCAATACACCGGCCAGGATCATGCCCATGGCGCCGACCAGCAGGGAGATCGACAGGCGCAAGTCGGAAAACAGGATCAGTCCGAGGGCGATGAGGAAGAAAAACAGTGCCGCGGTCAGCTTTTGCGGGCGCAGTTCCTCGTGTGGATATTCGGTGGTGACCACCACGAAGTTGCGATCCGTTTTGAGGCGGGTCAGGGCATCCCAGGTGGTGTGCACTACCAGGGTATCGCCGGCCTGAAAGGCCAGGTCACGTACACCTTCGCCTTCGCGATAGGTCTGTCCGCCACGGTGCAGGGCCAGCAGGGAGACCCCGTAGGTCTTGCGCATCCACACATCACGGGCACTTTTGCCGACCATGCTGGAACTTGGCGGGATAACCAGTTCACCGATGCCGGCCTTGGTCGAGGATAGCAGTTCGTTAAAGGTCTCCAGTTCGCTGCGTACCTGTAACAGATATTTCTCGGCAAAC
>JAHEDB010000426.1 GCA_024641465.1 Chromatiales bacterium
AGTCGCCTCGTCACCACTTTGTTGAATAAACATCGGCAGCAGATCCTTGGCCAACAGGATACCGAGTACCTCATCGCGGCTCTCGCCCACCACCGGGAAACGGGAGTGGGCCGAGGCGATCACCACCGGCAGGGTCTGCTCGGGGGTGGCATCCAGTTCCACTACCACCATTTGTGAACGGGGGATCATGATGTCACGCACCTGCATCTCGGAGACCTGCATGACACCTTCGATCATCGCCAGGGCATCGCCATCCAGTAACTCTTTTTGCTGGGCGTCACGCAACACCTCCAGCAACTCTTCACGGTCCTGGGGTTCGCCCTGCAACAGCTGGCTCAGTTTGCCGATCCAGCCTTTGGTCTTGCCGTCTTTCGACGGGCTACTCGTTCGATCTTCACTCATGGTTGTTGTGTTAACTCGTAGGGATTGGAAAAACCGAGACGCGCCAGGATATCGATCTCCAGCGCCTCCATGTGTTCGGCTTGATGTGACTCAATATGGTCATAACCTTGTAAATGCAAACTGCCATGCACCACCATATGGGCCCAATGGGCCTGGGTCGGCTTGTGTTGCTCGTTCGCTTCCCGCTCGACAACGGGCGCACAGATCACCAGATCGCCAAGTAAGGGCAGGTCAATCCCGGGCGGGGTTTCAAAGGGAAAGGACAGCACATTGGTCGGGCCGGCCTTGTGGCGGTAGGTCTGGTTCAGTTCGGCGCTCTCGGCCTCATCGACGATACGCACGGTCATTTCGGCCGCGCCATCGTCCCCCAGATAGGCGGCTTCAGCCCACCTGCATATATCGGGATCGTCGGGCTGTTGACCGGTTTCCGTCTGACGTTGAATATCCACGTTCATAGTCACCTGTGCGATGAGCCCTTGTCGCGCTCGCCTTCCATTTTCTCATAGGCGGTGACGATCTGTTGTACCAGGGGATGGCGTACCACGTCCTTGGCGGTAAAGAAGGTAAAGCTGATGTCTTTTACGTCTTTGAGGACCTCGATCGCCTGGCGCAGGCCTGACTGGTGGCCACGGGGCAGGTCGATCTGGGTCACGTCGCCGGTGATCACCACGGTGGAGCCGAAACCAACCCGGGTGAGGAACATTTTCATCTGTTCCGGCGTGGTGTTCTGCGCCTCATCGAGGATGATGAAGGCCTCGTTGAGGGTACGGCCGCGCATATAGGCCAGCGGCGCAACCTCGATGACATTGCGCTCCATCAGTTTGGCGACGGTCTCGAAGCCCATCATTTCGTACAGGGCGTCATACAGGGGGCGTAAATAGGGGTCGATCTTCTGCGCCAGGTCGCCGGGCAGAAAGCCGAGCCGTTCACCCGATTCCACCGCCGGACGGGTCAGCACCAGTCGGCGGGTGGTGTCACGTTGCAAGGCCTCCACGGCACAGGCCACCGCCAGGTAGGTCTTGCCGGTGCCGGCCGGGCCGACGCCAAAGCTGATGTCATGGGTAAGAATATTGCGCATATAGCGTTGCTGATGGGGACCACGGCCTTTGATGGTACCGCGCTTTAATTTCAGAATGATTTCCGCCTCGGAGGCGATTTCTTCCTCGACCAGGGCATCGACCCCGGACTCCTGCAGGAACAGGTTGATCCTGGCCGGATTGAGCACCGATTTTTCGGTCTCCTTATACAGGTTGCGCAGCACCTCACCGGCGGCGTACACAGAGCGGCTATCGCCGATCACCCGAAAGGCATTGCCCCGGTTATTGATCTCGACACCAAGCCGGCGTTCGATCTGCCGCAGATGCTCGTCCAACTGGCCGCACAGATTGGCCAACCGCTGGTTATCGGCAGGGTCGAGAAAAATGTCGGAGGAATTGGGGACGGTATCCAAAGTGGGAATGGTTTCAGGCTATCAAAGGGGGGCGCGTGCAAGGGCGTCGCTGCGGTGCAGCTCGGCGCGTAAGGAATTGGGTCGTACCTCGGTAATTGTCACGTTGACAAATTCACCTATTAGTCGGGAATCACCCTGTAAGTTTACCACACGATTATTCTCTGTGCGCCCGGCCAGCTCATTTTTATCCTTACGGGACATACGTGTAATCAGGACCTTCTGGGTGGTGCCGAGCATGTTGTGGCTGATGTCCAGGGCCTGCTGGATAAGGCGGGCCTGGAGGATGGCCAGGCGTTGCTTTTTCACCTCCATGGGCACGTCATCAGGCAGGCCGGCGGCCGGGGTACCGGGCCGGGGGCTATAGACGAAGCTGTACGAGGTATCGAAACCCACCTCGGCGATGAGGTTCATGGTCGCCTCAAAGTCCTCGTCGGTCTCACCGGGGAAACCGATAATGAAATCCGAGGACAGGCTGAGGTCCGGGCGGGCCTGCCGCAGGCGGCGGATGGTGTCCTTGTATTCAAGGACGGTGTGTTTGCGCTTCATCTGCGCCAGGATCCGGTCCGAGCCGCTTTGCACCGGCAGGTGCAGGTGGCTGACCAGCTCCGGCACCTCGGCATAGGCCTGGATCAGACCGTCGCTCATCTCCATGGGATGGGAGGTGGTGTAACGGATCCGGTCGATACCCTCGATCGCCGCCACATAGTGAATCAACAGGGCCAGATCAGCCACCCCGCCGTCGTGCATCGGCCCACGCCAGGCGTTGACGTTCTGCCCCAGCAGGTGGATCTCCCGCACCCCCTGCCCGGCCAATTGCGCCACCTCGACGAGAATGTCATCAAACGGTCGGCTGACCTCCTCGCCGCGGGTATACGGTACTACGCAGAAGGTACAGTACTTGGAGCAGCCTTCCATAATGGAGACATAGGCGCTTGGTCCCTCCGCCACCGGCGTGGGCATGTGATCGAATTTCTCGATCTCCGGGAAGCTGACATCGACCGAGGGTCGCCGCTGGGAGATGATGTCGTTCACCA
>JAHEDB010000427.1 GCA_024641465.1 Chromatiales bacterium
CCTCAGCACCAATGCCACCCGCCTGGAAAAACTCGCCCTGCCGCTCAAACAGGCCGGGATCTCCCGCATCAATGTCAGTCTCGACACCCTACAGGCGGAAAAATACCAGACCATCACCGGCGGCAAACTCGACAAGACACTCAGAGGTCTGATGGCCGCCAAACAGGCCGGCTTTCATCCCATCAAGATCAACATGGTGCTGATGCAGGGCGTGAATGATGATGAGGTGGAAGACATGGTCGAGTTCTGTGTCGCGCATGACTTCACCCTGCGCTTTATCGAAACCATGCCGATGGGGGATACCGGCCGGGATGCCAGTCAGCAATTTGTCAACCTGGGGGAAATCCAGCAACGTCTCGCGCAGCGCTATGAGCTGATCGATAGCGTCATGCACGGCGCCGGTCCGGCCCGCTATGTACGCATCGCCGGCACCGAACTGCGTATCGGTTTTATCACCCCCATGTCACAGCACTTCTGCGAAACCTGCAACCGGGTGCGCCTGGCGGCCGATGGTACGCTGTATATGTGCCTGGGACAGGACCACAAATACGAACTGCGTCCATTGATACGCGCCGGGATCGGCGATGAAGAGCTAAAGCAACACATCGTTCAGGCCATCGGCCTGAAACCGGAGAAACACGAATTCCGCGAAAAGCCTCAACAGATGGTCCGCTTCATGTCAATGACCGGTGGTTAAATCAAATTCCAGCAGATCTATCGGTGTGTTTTAAATCCAACCCAGAGACACAGAGAACACGGAGGACACGGAGGACACGGAGAAAAAAATTATTATCGCCTCTGTGTACTCTGTGTACTCTGCGTCTCTGCGTCTCTGCGTTGATCATTAAAATACGTGAAACGGCAACCGCTTAGAACTGCACATTAAAATTCATCTGCACGCGATTTTGTTTCTGCAGGGTCATGACCGCATCGCTGGCGGTGGCCGGTAATTCGGCGGGGTCGTGGATGCGCTCCATGGTGTAGTAACTCAGGTCAACGCTACTGTTCTTGCCGGTATAAAAATCAAATTGCAGACGATAGCCCTTGAAGTTGCTCACGCCGGTCTTGCCCTCGACGGGGAAATTATTCTGGGTAAACATGCCGTCGCCCATCACCGAGAAGGCCTCGACGCTGTATTTGTAAATGCGCAAGCCATAATTACCAAAGCGCTGTTGAAACTGGATGAGTCTGGCGGTGTCCGCCGTGCCGGAATTACTGGTGATATATTCGATACCGAAGATCCAGTTGCCACGTTTTTCCATGGCGCTGATCATGTTGTACTGATCCGAGCGGAAACCGTACACATCCTTGCTGCCATTATTATCGGTAACACGTCCAAACTGTTCATGCCGATCGATCATCGCCTTGCCCCAGGCAATGGTGATGCCGCCACTCTTATAGACCATCTGGTAGGCCTCGGCGGTAACATCCTTTTGCCATTCGCCTTCCAGCAGGGTCATTTGCGTGGCGTTTAGCGACAGACCACCCATGGTCGTCACCAGTGCAATGGCCTCCGGGCTGATATCCCGGTCCCAGAAGATCTCGTCCTGTTGAAAAAACACAAAATCCTGTTTGCCCAGAAACAGATTGAACGCCTTGGCGGGGGTGTAGGCGACATAGGCCTGGTCCACACCGAAGTTGCCATTCTTGTCGTTCTCCGTGGTGCTTTGTGTGGTGTCACGCGAGTTGGCCGAGGTCGCATCGGTACTCAGGCGCAGCTTGCCGGCCCAGGCGGGTGCGGGTTGAAAACCGGCGCCCAGACGGGCGCGGATCAGGCTGTGGGTCCGATCTGTTTGCGTGGTGTCGGGGAGGCGGTCATCCTTTTCATAGCGATAGCGCACGTCGCCGGACAGTTTGAGCTGGCTGTCCTTGTCGAGCAGGACCTCGGCATGAGCAGACACCGATAGTGCCGCGAGAAGCAGGGCCGGGATAATCAAATAGATGCGGGTGCGATATATAACAGACATATCTGTTCCTTAGCCGTTATTGATACTGTTCAGAGGCGAAAAGGCCTGCTGGGGCGCTCATTCACATCGGAGAAATGATGAACTTTATATCAATAGGGTTATGAGAAAGCAACCGAATGTTTATCAAGTGATGAATGGCCTGGCAAAACTGCCTGTATACTGTGATACACCCACTCAACCATGGCCCGACCTATGCGTTCATTTTATAAGCTGCTCATCATCCAGATACTGCTATCCCTGCACCTGTCAGCCTGTGCCAGTGTTGAAACGCTCGAGCAGATCTTGACGGAAAAAGACGCCCCAGCCGGGGTCGTGATCGAAATCGTCACCCATGACAGTCAGGGCCTCGACTGGGCCCTGCCCCAGGCCAGACTTTATATCCAACGACTGCGGCAGCGCTTTCCCGAGCTGCCTGTCGCCATCGTGACACACGGGCGGGAACAGTTTGCCCTGCAACGAACCAGACAGGGCGAGGCGACCAAGGTGCACTCCCTCACGCAGTCGCTGCGCAAGGACAAGGTACAACTCCACGTCTGCGGCACCTATGCCGAGCGGAAGGGTTTATCAAAAGAGGATTTTCCGGACTATGTGGATGTCGCCGCGGCCGGTCCGGCCCAGGTCAACGATTACCTGGCGCTCGATTACAAACTGCTGAGGATTAAACGGCGCACGCCTGAATAAACGGTTACTGACACTTGCCCAGTCGCTTGCCCTGATATTGTAATTTCATTTTCATGGTCGCCATACCCTTGCCACCGGCCTGAAACTGGGCGTTACCGGTCATGGTGTCACGGCTATAAATCACCGTCCCGTTACCGCTCATGGTATGTTTGTCCTTTGCACAACTGACCGTCCAGTTGATGGTATCGTCCTTACGGGTCACCTTGGCCTTGTCACAGCCTTCACTGTCGGCA
>JAHEDB010000428.1 GCA_024641465.1 Chromatiales bacterium
ACTCGATGATCCCGGCGCCCATTTTGGCGGCGGCCAGATAGGATTCCCGGGTGTGCTCCGGGAACTGCATCCCGGCGCCGCGATGGCCGATGGAGAATTCGGATTTCTTGAAGGGGCCCTTGCTGCATTTCTGCAATTCCTGTTTCAGGGGGCTGTCTTGCATATCATCGACCAGATAAAACGGGCGGGGTCCAAGTTGTACGCTGGCATTTTGTTGCTTATTGTGTTGATGCTCTTTGGTGCTATCTGCGTTGACCGGCGTCGTGATCAGGCCGGTGAGCAACATGACCAGGCTGGTCAGGCTGACAATTTTTGTCGTTCTCATTCTGTGTCTCCCTAAAGTTGTGGTAGTTATCAACTTTTAACTGTAGGTATGCGATGTTGCCGTTCGATGAATGGACAGTGAATGATCGATGACGCTTTTATGACGAGGTGTTAGTTTGATGCGCTGTGATCGAATAAGAAAACTGTCACCGCACCGAAACAATCCCTTCATGCAACCCATTAATACTCCTTGCACTGGAACATAACATCCTGAGAGGAGACAAGTATGAGAATCAAACCTACCCTGTTGACGACCTTTGCCATTAGTGCACTGGCCGCCACGGTTGCAAGCAAGGTGGCTAACGCCGAGCAAGTTTTTACTAAAAATACCCCTGCCCCCATCGCGACACACGGCGTCGCTGTCGGCGACGTGAGCAGTGATAGCGCGGTGATCTGGTCGCGCGCCAATACCGAAGCCGTGATGCATGTCGAGTTACACGGCAAAAGCAGTGAGCAACGCATGCAGAAACAGGTGCGTGTTTCTGCTACTAACGACTTTACCGGTAAACTCATGCTGAGCGGTTTAAAGGCTGATACCGATTATGCCTATCGCGTCTGGTTTAGCGCCGATGAACATGATGGCGGACGCCGGCAAGGCGTCGAGGGCCGTTTCCATACTGCACCCCGCGCGCAACAGGCCAGCGCGGTCAGCTTTGCTTGGGCGGGCGACGTGGCGGGACAAAACACCTGCCGTGATCTGAACGAAGGATTTCCAGCCTTTAAGGCGATCAATGCCATGCAGCTGGATTTTTTCATCGGCCTGGGTGACATGATCTATGCGGATGGTACCTGTGAGGCGACGGGCCGTTATGGGAATATCCAGGTTGCCGGGACTTTCCTGCCCGCATTTGATATGTCGAACTACTGGGCGCACTGGAAATATAATCGCGAAGACAGCAGCTATCAAAGTTTATTGGCGAGGGTGCCGTATTACGCCATCTGGGATGATCACGAGGTCGTCAACGATTTCGGTCCTCTGCACGATACCCGCGACTATGCACCGTACACCGCGGGTGAACACCTGCTACCCAAGGGACTGAAGGCCTTCCTTAATTACAACCCTGTTGCGGAAAACGCCGCCACACCCAAGCGCCTGTATCGCAGCGTCAAGTGGGGTAAGAACATGGAGATGTTCATCCTCGATACGCGCCAGTATCGCGATGCCAATTTTGCCGCCGACGATGCCCGTCAAACCAAGACCATGCTGGGGCGTGAACAGCTGGCCTGGTTAAAGGATGCCTTGCAAAAATCCCAGGCCACCTGGAAGGTGATCGCCTCGAGTGTGCCGATGTCGATCCCGACCGGTTCCGCCGGCGAGGCGGGTCGTGACGGCTGGGCCAACTACCAGGAGGCCGGTGGCTTTGAGCATGAGCTAAGCGATATCCTGCGTTTCATGCAGGGCGAGGGCATGCACAACGTGATGTTCCTGACCACCGATGTACATTTTGCTGAGGTGTTTCGTTACACGCCGTTTGCCGATGCCCCGGATTTTCAGGTTTATGAATTTGTCACCGGGCCGGTCAATGCCGGTGTCTTTCCCAATCGCGCCTTTGATGACAGCCTGAATCCCGAGCGGCTGTTTTTCTTTGGCGCCAATAGCAGTGACGACGTTACGACCTGGGAACAGGCCAAAGGCTGGTTCAATTATGGCGCCATCAGGATCGATGAAACCGGCGAGTTGACAGCCAGTATCAAGGACGTCACCGGTAAGTCTGTATTTGAGATGGAGTTGCAACCTAAGTAATCAGGGTTGCCTGTAAAAAAAGAGCCCTCTGTTGAGGGCTCTTTCTTGTGGTGTCGTGGGTGAGGGACTACCAGTTTTTGAACTTGTCTTCAGTGGTGAGGAATATAACCTCCAGGTTGAGGCGGGTGACGCTACCCTCGATGCGTTCAAATTGTTTAACAAAGACGTTTTGCAGTATCTCGCCTTTTTCAGTGGCTAATTGCATGCCGCCGATTGCGTCCTTCACCAGTTTGACCTTGGTCGTGCTTTTGTTGCTCAGTGGTGAAGCGAATTTACTTTCTAGTGTTGCCAATATCCGTGTCCTGTATTTGTAATAATAATTGAAACGTCGCAAACGGAATATAGACAATCAGGTGCGGGCAGGATGGAACTGGTTTGCAAACTATTGTGAATTAGAGTTGAAACTCAACTTTGATTTGCAGATTTGAAAACACTATCACAAATAAATTTGCTACTAATGACTTTGTTTGATTAGGGATCTTAAAAAATCCAAATAGCGTTTTACATCCCAGGGGCGGCCACCGAGCGCCTGAAAGCGGACGAGTCCCTTCTGATCGACAATATAGGTTGCGGGCAGGCCACGGGGTTGCCATTTTTCGGTCACCAGCCCGTCCCGATCCAGCAGGGCGCGGATGTCCGGTGCATGGGTGCCGAGAAAACTGAACACCGTGTCTTCGTCTTCGGCCGTGTTAATCAGGGCGATCCTTAGCCCTTCTTTTTGCAGTATTTTCGCCATGCGTTGTATGGCGGGCATTTCCTTGCGGCAGGGACCGCACCAGCTTGCCCAAAAATGCACAAAGACGACCGCGCCCT
>JAHEDB010000042.1:0-1355 GCA_024641465.1 Chromatiales bacterium
AGATAACATCGCTGTCCGATACATCCGGGTAAGCCCGCGGATGAATTTTAACCAGTGCAAGGAATCGATTGCTTGTGGCAACAATAACAAAATGTGATGTCGCTATTATTGGTGGTGGTATTTCCGGTACGGCCCTGCTTTATCTGTTGGCCCGCTATACGGATTTAAAGCATGTCTGTTTGTTAGAAAAATATCCGGACATCGCCGTGGTCAATTCACACGGCCGTAACAACAGCCAGACCCTGCACTGTGGTGACATCGAAACCAATTACACCCTGAAAAAGGCCATCGAGGTCAAGGCCTCGGCTGACATGGTCGTGAAGTATCTGAGTAATCTGCCGCAGCGCGATGAGATACTGCACAAGTATTCCAAGATGGTGCTCGGTGTGGGTGACAGGGAGTGTGAGCTGTTGAGAAAACGCTATCAGGAATTCAAACCCCATTTCCCGACCTTGAAATTATTTGAGGCCGATGACATAAAGCGGCTGGAGCCGGCGGTAATGCAGGGCCGTACCGAGGCGGTGGTCGGTGTGGGGGTGGAGAATGAATATACCGCGGTCAATTTTCAGGCGCTGGCCAAGTCGTTTGTCGATCAGGCGGGTCTGCAAACCGACAAACAGATTGATATCCGGCTCGGCGTCAAGGTCAGGCGGATCGAGAAAAATACCGATCACTACCGAGTCTTTACCAACAAAGGTCTGATTGAAGCGAAGTTTGTAGTCGTGTCTGCCGGCGGGCACAGTCTGTTGTTTGCACAGCAAATGGGCTACGGCCTGAACTATTCCTGCCTGCCGGTGGCCGGCAGTTTCTATTTCACGCCGCAGTCGTTGAATGGCAAGGTCTATACCATTCAGAATGATGTGCTGCCGTTTGCGGCGATCCACGGTGACCCCGATGTCCTGGTGGATGGCAAGACCCGCTTTGGGCCGACGGCGCTGATCCTGCCCATGCTGGAGCGTTATAATTTCAGGACCATACCGGAATTTTTTAAGGTCCTGCGCCTGGATCGCAGCGTCCTCAAGGTCATGTGGGACCTGTTAAAGGTCGGCGATATACGCAATTATATTTTTAAAAATATGTTGTTTGAGGTACCGCTGATTCGGCGCCGGCTGTTCCTGCGGGATGCGCGCAAGATCGTGCCCGGTTTGCAGCTCGATGATCTGAGTTTTGCCCACAAATTCGGTGGTATTCGTCCGGTGATGATCGATAAGGACAACCGCAAGCTGCACCTGGGGGAGGCCAAGATCGATACGGGCAACGGTATTATTTTCAATATGACGCCCTCGCCGGGCGCTACCAGTTGCCTTGGCAATGCCAGAAAGGATTTGGCAACTATTGCCGACTATCTGCAATGC
>JAHEDB010000042.1:1455-10704 GCA_024641465.1 Chromatiales bacterium
TCTTCCAGTTTGATGACGTGCCAGCCGAACTGGGTCTGCACCGGTGTCTTGCTGTGTTCACCCTTTTTCATTTCGGCAACGGCGCGGGCGAAGGGTGGCACCATCCGACCAGGCGAGAACCAGCCCAGGTCACCGCCGTCTTTGGCGGAGGGGCCGGTGGATTTTTCCGTAGCGAGTTTGGCGAAATCAGCGCCGGTATCCAGCTTGGCGATAACGGTCTTGGCCTCTTCTTCGGTTTTCAACAGGATATGGCGGGCCTTGTATTCCTGCATGTTGGCGCCGGCAACCTTCTCTTTATAGATTTGCTTGATGTCTTTTTCCTGCACCGGGTCTTTGCTGAGGGTCTTCTGGATCAGGGCCTGGATCATCAGTTCGATGCGCTGTTGTTCCAGCACGAATGCGACCTTGGGATCCTTTTCAACCTTCTGTTTTTTTGCTTCCTGGTAGAGTAATTCACGGCTGACCAGTTCGTTGACGATGGCGGCCTTGTTTTCCTCGGCCTTGAACTCAGGATTTTTGGCCTTGAGGGTTTCCACCACCTGATCGTATTGTTTTTTGGTAATTTTATTACCGTTTACCGTGGCAACGGAATCACCGGCACTGGCGCTGAGGCTGAAGCCGCCCAGCAGGGCGATGAACAGAAAACGGTTAGTCAGTGTATTTCGCATGGTTTGTCCTTGATATTGGTTAATCTAAATATTTTTCTTCAGGGTAAAACCTTCCTGAATGGTTTTACAGTGACCTGTTTGTATACGCCGGCGGCAACATAAGGGTCGGCATCGGCCCAGGTTCTGGCATCGTCAAGTGAGTCAAATTCGGCGATGATGATCGAGCCGCTGAAACCGGCCGGGCCGGGATCCTCATTATCGATAGATGGGCAGGGCCCTGCAAGCAGTAAACGGCCGTCATTCTGTAATTTGTGGAGTCGTTCGAGGTGAGCCGGACGGGCGGCCAAGCGTTTGTTGAGGCTATCGGCCACATCCTCACCGATGATTGCATAGTACATTTCGTCTACTCTTTCGGCTGATTATTACTGTCTTCGACCAGGGGGTCACCGACGTGGCGGGCCATGTAGAAGGCCTGCAGGATCACAAACACGAAGGTCATGCCGAGCATGCCAAAGGTTTTGAAATCGACCCAGTCATCAAACGGAAAATTGAAGGCGACATACAGATTGATGATCCCCGCCAGGATAAAAAACACCACCCAGGCATAGTTCAGATGGGACCAGATTGGTTCCGGCAGACTGATGTTCTTCTCCATCATGCGTTTGAGCAGGGATTTTTTACCGATAAATTCGCTGCCCAGAAAGGCGACGGCGAACAGCCAGTTCACCGCCGTGGGTTTCCACTTGATGAAGTCGACATTGCGAAAATAGATGGTTGCCCCGCCCAGGATCACGACAATGGCCAGGGTGATCAGGTGCATGTTTTCAAAGCGCCGGTGCTTCAACCAGAACAGGCTGATTTGCAAGGCACTGGCGGCCATCATCACCTTGGTCGCGGCGATAGCGCCAACTAATTGATCGTCATAGGATTTGAAAACGACAAAAAACAGGATAATGGGGAAAAAATCAAATAGGAACTTCATCTTGGTCTATGGCGCCATCAGGTGATATTAAAATAAGTAGCCAGAGTATAATCAGGTTTGCAGGTCGCGTCGAACCTGCCGTAACCCCGCCATTGTTCGCGTTTTGGCCATTCTGCGTTTTGTAATGGCGAATTAGATTGGCCTCCGGGTGGAAGGTTCCGTTAGACTACGCGCCCCTATGCCTCGAATCTTTGATTTACATTGCCACTCCACCGCCTCTGACGGGGGCCTCAGCCCAACCGCGCTGGTGCAACGCGCCCATCAACAACGGGTGGATGTGCTGGCCCTCACCGATCACGACGTGACCGATGGCCTGGCCGAGGCGGCCCAAACTGCCGCCGCACTGGGCATGGGCTTCGTACCGGGGATTGAGATCTCCGTTACCTGGATGAAACAGACCATCCATATAATTGGTTTGCACATCGATACTACCTCTGACGAATTGCAGCAGGGCTTGCTGAAATTGCGGGAATTTCGCAATTGGCGGGCCGAGGAGATCGGCCGCCGCCTGGAGAAAAAGGGCATTGCGGGGGCCTATGCCGGTGCCAGCCAGCTGGCCCAGGGCGCGATCATCAGCCGCACCCACTTTGCCCGCTACCTGGTCGAGCAGGGTTATGCCCGGGATATGCGCGACCTGTTCAAACATTTTCTGGTCAAGAACAAGCCAGGCCATGTGCCGGGGGAGTGGGCGAGCCTGGAGGAGGCGGTGGGCTGGATCAGCCGCGCCGGTGGCCAGGCGGTGATCGCCCATCCGGCCCGTTATCAATTGACGGCGACTCGTCTGCGACGCCTGATCAAGGATTTCAGGGAGGTCGGCGGGGTCGGTTTTGAGGTGGTGTCCGGCACTTATTCCAACGATGAGATCAAATATATGGGGCGGCTGGCGAATCAGTTTGAGCTGCTGGCCTCGACGGGCTCGGATTTTCACAGCCCGGACAATGTCTATCTTGAACTGGGCCGCCTGGCCGAACTGCCGGAGGCCTGTATCCCTATCTGGTCCGATGATCGGTGGGCCACCCTGTAGCGAGTTGATATGAGCCAGTTTTTCCAGATCCACCCCGACAACCCCCAGCGAAGGTTGATTACCAATGCGGTGCAGCTGATCCGCCAGGGCGCCGTTATCGCCTATCCGACGGATTCGGCCTACGCCTTTGGCTGCCAGCTGGAGGATAAAAAGGCCCTCGAGCGGATCCAGAGGATTCGTCAGGTCGATAACAAGCACAATTTCACCCTCATGTGTCGCGACCTGTCGGAGATCGCGACCTATGCCAAGATCGACAACGCCGGCTACCGGTTGCTCAACCATTGTACGCCCGGACCCTATACCTTCATTCTGCCGGGGACCCGCGAGGTGCCGCGCCGCCTGCTCCACCCCAAGCGCCGCACCATCGGCCTGCGCATCCCGGACAATAAAATCGTCCAGGCCCTGCTCGAGGAACTGGGCGAACCCCTGATGACCTCAAGCCTGATCCTGCCGGGCGAGACCATGCCCATGACCGATGCCGAGGAGATCCGCGACAAACTGGAGCGCCAGCTGGACCTGATCATCGACGGCGGCCATTGCGGTATCGACCCAACCACCGTCGTGGATATGACGGGCGAGGTGCCGGTGGTGGCCCGCGTTGGGCGTGGTGATATCAGCATGTTTGAAATGCCGGAATGATTTGTCGGCTTGAGTCGCAAGGCCGACGGGCTGCCGCTATAATAGGCCGGTATTAATAAAGGGTGCCTCTAAAAATTCAATTAAGCAGATGATGGCAAGGCGAAAACAAGCGAAAAAGCGCAGTTTACACGTAGTAAATGAGCATTTTGAGCTTGTTTTCAACGCAGCCAGCGCTGCTTCAGTGGATTTTTAGAGGTACCCTAAAACCTTTTATTGCAGGGATTTAGCCCTGTAGCAAAACGATAAAAACTAACTGACTGTTATCCTTACCGTATTTGAATCAAATCCAGGGAGAGCCTTTTGACATCCTTACCAAATCAGCGGGCCCGCGTGTTGTCCGGTATGCGTCCCACCGGCGCCCTGCACCTGGGGCATTACCACGGGGTTCTGAAAAACTGGCTCAAGTTGCAGCACGAATACGAGTGTTTCTTCTTCGTCGCCGACTGGCATGCCCTAACCACCCATTATGACGAGCCGCAAATCCTCGAACGCAGTGTCTGGGAGATGGTTATCGACTGGCTGGCAGTGGGTATCAATCCGGGCTCGGCCGGGATCTTCATCCAGTCGCGGGTCCCGGAACACGCCGAGTTGCACCTGCTGTTGTCCATGATTACCCCCCTGGGCTGGCTGGAACGCGTGCCCAGTTACAAGGATCAACAGGAAAAGCTCAAGGAAAAGGACCTCGCGACCTATGGCTTCCTCGGTTATCCGTTGCTGCAAAGCGCCGACATCCTGATCTATCGCGCCACCCAGGTCCCGGTGGGGGAGGACCAGGTCGCCCACGTCGAACTGACCCGCGAGGTCGCCCGCCGCTTCAACCACCTGTATGGCCGCGAAGCCGGTTTTGAGGAAAAGGCCGCCGAGGCGATCAAAAAAATGGGCAAGAAAAACGCCAAGCTTTATACCGAGTTACGGCGCAAATACCAGGAGCAGGGCGAGGGCGAGGCCCTCGCCACGGCCCGCGCCCTGCTCGAAGACCAGCAAAATATCACCCTCGGCGACAAGGAACGCCTGTTCGGTTACCTGGAAGGCGGTGGTCGGATCATCCTGCCGGAGCCCGCCGCCCTGTTGACCCAGGCCTCGAAAATGCCCGGTCTGGATGGTCAAAAAATGTCCAAGTCCTATCATAATACTATCTCCCTGCGGGAAGACCCCAAGGATGTCGAGCAGAAGCTGCGCAAGATGCCCACCGACCCGGCGCGGGTCCGCCGCGACGACCCGGGCGAGCCGGAAAAGTGCCCTGTGTGGAGTTTGCATCAGGTATACTCCGGCGACGACGTCAAGGCCTGGGTGCAGCAGGGTTGCCGCAGCGCCGGCATCGGCTGCCTGGATTGCAAGGGGCCAATCATCGATGCGGTGTTGACCGAACTGGCGCCGATCCGGGAACGGGCCGCCGAGTACGAGGCCAATCGTGGTCTGGTACGCAATATTATTAGTGAGGGTTGTGACAAGGCCCGTGATGTGGCCCGCCAGACCCTGACCGAGGTGCGGCAGGCCATGGGGCTGGATTACCGCCAGAATTGACAGGAAATCATGAGCGAAGAACAGCAACAGAATCACAACCCCGAGCAGCAGGAAATGCCCTTCGCCATCGTGCAGGGCCTGGCGATGACCCGCATGCCGAAGGACCTGTATATTCCACCGGATGCGCTGGAGGTGTTCCTGGCCGAGTCCTTTGAGGGACCGCTGGACCTGCTGCTGTATCTCATCAAGAAACAGAATCTCGATATCCTCGATATCCCGATTGCCGAGATCACCCGGCAATATATGGTTTACGTCGAACTGATGAAGGAATTGCATCTGGAACTGGCGGCCGAATATCTGGTGATGGCGGCGATGCTGGCGGAGATCAAATCCCGCATGCTGCTGCCGCGTCCGGAAGAGGGCTGCGAGGATGAAGATGATCCGCGTGCCGAACTGGTGCGCCGCTTACAGGAATATGAACGTTACCGCCAGGCGGCGGAGGACATCGACGAACTGCCCCGCGTGCTGCGCGATGTCTTCCCCATCGAGATGAACGTTCCGGACCGCAAGGTGGTCAAGCTGCCACCACGGGTCGATATGAAGGAGCTGATGAAGGCCCTGGCCGATATCATGCAGCGGGCGGAAAACTACGCCCATCACCATGTGCAAATGGAACCTCTGTCGGTGCGCGAGCGCATGTCGGTGGTGCTGGGCAGCCTCAAGGCCGACAGCTTTGTCGAATTCACCAGCCTGTTTACGATTGAGGAAGGACGGCGCGGCGTGGTGGTGACCCTGCTGGCGATCCTCGAACTGCTCAAACAGTCACTGATTGAAATGATTCAGACCGAAGTGTTTGGCCCCATCCACGTCAAGGCGGCGGGGCAAAGCGCAAGTAATGATAATGAATAACGATTCTGGAAAGAGCTAGCATGGACAAAGAACGATTAAAGAGCATCCTCGAGGCCGTATTGATGGCCGCCTCAGCGCCACTGACCATCGAGGCGCTGATGAACATTTTCGAGGAAGACCAACGCCCGCAACAGGATGAGTTCATGGCCGCCCTCGATGAGCTGGCCGGTGACTGCGCGGCACGCAGCTATGAACTGAAAAAGGTCAACAGCGGTTATCGCTTCCAGGTCAAAAAGGATTATGCCGATTTCGTTTCACGCCTGTGGGAAGACAAACCGGCGCGTTATTCCCGCGCCCTGCTCGAAACCCTGGCCCTGATCGCCTATCGTCAGCCGATCACCCGCGGTGAGATCGAAGCGGTGCGCGGCGTCAGCGTCAGCAGCCAGATCATCAAGACCCTCGACGAGCGTGAATGGATCAAGGTAGTGGGCCATCGCGATGTACCGGGCAAGCCCGCCCTGTATGCCACCACCAAAGCCTTCCTCGATTATTTTAATCTCGAAAGCCTCGACGACCTGCCCAGCCTGCAGGAGATCCGCGATATCGACGCGATCAATGCCGAACTCGACCTGCGCATGCCGCGCGACGAAGCGGCGAACACTGAACAGACGGAAGCCGACAATGTTAGTGACGAAGAACAATCCGCTGATGAGACGGATGGCGGCATCAGCCTGAGCGTGGCCGATGCAAGCGAACAGGTCGCAGCGGATGCTGAACAGTCCGAGATAGAGAACAGTGAAGCGGAAGATATGGCCGCTGCTGAACATGCCGATGTTATGCATCAAGCCATGAGTGATACTACCGAACACGAGCAGGCTGATATCACTGTAGAGTCGGCAGATGACGACAGCGAAGCGCAGGATGAACACCTGGAATCCGCCTCTGCCAGGGCCGAGCACTAGACCGATGGCGAATCAACAGACCAAGGGTGAAAAGCTGCAAAAGGTGCTGGCCAATGCCGGCTTTGCCTCGCGTCGGGTGATCGAGGACTGGATCGAGCAGGGGCGGATCACGGTCAACGGCGAGGTCGCCACCACCGGCATTCGTGTCATCGAACAGGACCAGATCGTCATTGATGGCAAACCCTTTCAGTTTACCACTAATCTGCAAAAGACCCGCGTCATCGCCTATCACAAACCGGTGGGTGAGATCTGTAGCCGCGACGACCCGGAAGGTCGCAAGACCATTTTTGCGCATTTGCCGCCGATCCAGCGCGGTCGCTGGATCACCATCGGTCGACTCGATATCAATACCTCCGGTCTGTTGCTGTTGACCACCAATGGCGAGCTGGCCAATCGCCTGATGCATCCCTCGTATGAAGTCGAACGCGAATACGCCGTGCGCGTGCTGGGCGAGGTCAAGGCCGAGACCCTGCAGGTATTGAAGAAGGGTGTCATGCTGGAGGACGGTGAGGCGAGTTTCAATGAGATCATCGATGGCGGCGGCGAAGGCGCCAACCACTGGTATCACGTCATCCTGCACGAAGGGCGCAATCGTGAGGTGCGTCGTCTGTGGGAGGCCGTGGGCTGTACCGTCAGTCGCCTGAGCCGCGTCCGCTTCGGACAGATCACCCTGGAGCGCACTCTGAAACCGGGCAAGTGGCAGGACCTGCCACCCCGGCAGATCGAGGCCCTCGCCAAAAAGGTTGGGATCGAACTCCAGCCGGAGCAGATCTATCAGGATCACAGCCATAGCCGATCGGCAAGATCCACCGCCGGGAGGAGCAGTAAGCGGCGCTATTGATGATCGAAACCCGCCCTTATCTTGCCGCAACAATCTGGCATGTCCCTGAAAAAAATTTATAACACCCTCTTTAAAAATTACGGCCCGCAAAACTGGTGGCCGGGTGACACCCCCTTCGAGGTCATGGTCGGCGCGGTACTGACCCAGAACACCGCCTGGTTGAATGTCGAACGGGCGATTCACAATCTTGTCGAGGCCAACGCCCTGTCGGCCGAGACCATCGTCGCCGCTCACCCCAAACGCCTGGCCGTCTGGCTCAAACCCTCTGGGTATTTCAACATCAAGGCCAAGCGCCTGAAGAATTACTGTCGTTGGTACATCGAGCAGGGTGGCTATGAGGCCCTGCTCGGGTGGCCGACCGATGAACTGCGCCACGGCCTGTTATCGGTCAACGGTGTCGGGCCGGAGACGGCCGACGATATCCTGTTGTATGCCTTTGACCGTCCGGTGTTTGTGATCGATGCCTATACCCGCCGATTGTTCCGTCGCCTGGGGTTGATCGAGGGCAGTGAGCACTATGAAGAATTGCGCCGTATCTTTGAGACTGGTTTACGGTCGGCCTCAGATCGGGTGCAGCTGTTTAATGAATATCATGCCCTGATCGTGATCCATGCCAAGGATGTCTGCAAGACCAAACCGAATTGTCAGGTCTGTTGCCTGATTCAGGCCTGCCAGGTGAAGGGGCCGTGATCAGCCGGTCTTGCGCAACTGGTGGCGGGAGCGCAGGGTAAATGGCTTGAGTTCGGGTGGCAGGTCGATGTGTTCGCTGAGCAGCACCACGACCTTGTCGACCTCGCCGTTGATGATCTCCCTGAGTTGCTCGACAACCTCGATCTTCTCCAGAGCCGGGTGAAAGTCCTGCAGGATATAGACCCCGAAATGGCGGCTCAGCTCGATATGGTCGAGCAGGTTACGGGCCTGGGTGGTGCGGGGGATCTCGATGTGGGCGGCGCCAAAGCGGTACATGCGCTGGCCGGGGCGGGAATGATAATAGGCCTTGTTACTGAAGCGGCTTAGCTGGGTGATCAGTTCTTCGACACGATGGGGGTCATCGGTCTCGATGGTGACGAGACGGTACTTGGCGTCAAACATCTTGTCGAGCTGTTCCAGATAATCCATCGCACTTCTTTCCCTCTTTCCTGAGGGAATTGTAACGACTGGCCGGCCTCAGCGTCCAGCGCTATCCGACCGGGCTGGTCGTGGCTGGCCGGGATCAGGTGGATTCCGGCAGGAAGGGGGCGGGAGTCTGGTCGTCGGCGACGGCGGTGAAGCGGGGTTCGGTGTAATAATGTACCTGATTACGGCCTGCCTCCTTGGCCTGATAGAGGGCCGAGTCGGCCTTGTTGAACAGGCGTTTGGTATCGTCCCGGCCGGTCAGGGTGGCAACGCCAAAACTTGCAGTCACGGCAATCTCTTGCCGATCATAGACAAAGGGGTAGACCTCGATGGCGACACGCAGACGCTCGGCGATGCGCTTGGCACCCTCGCTGTCCGTGCCCGACAGGATCAGCACGAACTCCTCACCACCGTAGCGGAACAGCATATCGCTGCCACGCACGGTTTCGTCGATGCAGGTGACCAGGGTCTTGAGGATGTAATCCCCGGCGCTGTGGCCATAGCTGTCATTGACGTTTTTAAACTTGTCGAGGTCAACCACCACCAGCGACAGGGGCAGTTGGTGGCGATGGGCCAGCTCGACTTCACGTTGCAGGATCTTGTCCAACGCGGCACGGTTATTGGCCCCGGTGAGCGGGTCCATGTGGGCGGCCTTGATGGCCTTTTGGTACAAAATTGCGTTACGCAGCGGGTAAATCAGCTGACAGAGCAGGGTTTCCATGGTCGCCATCTCATCCTGAGAAAAGGGCAGCTTGCGCGAGAAG
>JAHEDB010000429.1 GCA_024641465.1 Chromatiales bacterium
CGAGACTCATCGTCGTATCATCGGTTACCTCCCCCGCACGGAGGTGTAACCAGCCACCGCCGGTGATCTCGGTGTGGCGCCCCAGTTCGATGGCGATCTCCCGCGCCGTCATGAACTCCACGGTGGCACCGAGGGCGTCACCGATGGCCAGCCCCAGATAGGCGCCGCGAGCTCGGGATTGGAGCAGGGTGTCATATTCTTTTGGCATGTTCATCTTTCGGGTCTAAATTGCTAATCCAGGATCTTTTGAACCACGGAGGTACACAGAGTTTGTTTATTGAAAATATTCAATATTTATTGAGCATTCTTGTACTTATTTAATGATGTCAAAGAATGAATACTATTTTCTCTGTGTTCCTCCGTGACCTCTGTGGTGATAATCTTTACTATTTAGTCCTCTGGCGAAAAACAGTCGCTATAGTCGGGACAGACCTCACACGACGGCGAACGGCAGACGTAGATCCCTTCCGCGATGCACAGTTGTTTGTAGAAAAACTTTTTCCACTTCATGTCCTTGTCGTTCCTGGCCGCCAGTTGCGGAAAATTGGTTACGATCAGGGCGGACAGGTCTTTGCGTGACCACAAGCCCAGGTCCTGCCAGAGGTGGTTCCCGCCCATGCACCCGGCGGTAAGAATATTTGCCATCCATTGGGTTTCTGCCGATTCATCGGCGCGATGATTGAGGATCAGGGTAGATAATTCCGCGATCTCATCCTGCCGGTCGGGAAAGTTTTCGCTCCATATCATAAATGACATGGGTAGTTGCACTGTCGGGAAGTGACAGGCCATCATTTGTTCATAGTCGGCAGGCAATAGACCCAGTCGATACGGTAATTCGCCTTCGCCGGCACATTGCGAGGCCAGCATGGTGGCCAGAACGTGATCATTTTGCAGACCACTAGCGGTCTGCATCAGCCGATCATAGACACGATGTTTATCGAGTGCCTCCTGACTGTTTGCCATTATTGCATTCATAGAGACCTTGGCCTGACGTCACATATCGACGTAATATCCGCCGGGTGACGCGCACAGCTCTCCAGATCATTCGAATTTCTGGACTGAAGTCCAATCCAGTTGTCCACCATGTCCTGGTCAAAGCCGACCATCACCTCGTGACCGACCCGCATCAGCGGCCGGCGGATCAACAACGGCGAGGCGACCAGCAGACCCAGCGCCTGATCGACGCTGCATTCATCAGGCATTACCTCACCGCTTTTAATCTGTGGGGCACTGCAATTGAACCACTCAGCCACCGGCATGGCCGAGAAAAACTCCAGCAGGTTGTCTACTGTCCAGCGTACCTCACGCAGATCATATTCGATAACACAGTGACCGGCCTGCCTGAGCATTTTTTTCTGCCGGGTATTATTGATGCAGCCCGGCTTTTCGTAAAATATAACCGTTGCCATGTCGCGGCCCCTGTTGGTTGTCAAACGCTATGATTCGCAGGCACTGAATGTGCCGCCACCGTCCGATTATCATCCATCAGGACCAACAGGGCACTGCGCCGCCGCCAGACCCGTGCCGGGATATGCTGGTGTCTGCCGCTCTGCAAGGACTGTCGATTTGCATGCAAGACCCGTTGGCTGTATTCGGCGGGCGATTCATCAAGCCGGTCAAGATATCGATTGAACTGAAGCGGGACATATAACAACAATTGCAAGGCAGACTTGAGTGCCCTGACAAACATGCCGTTGTTGAGCGAGAAGCCTTCCTGTCCAGCATGCCATTCCAGAGTATTTATACTACGCATCATCTTGACTCCTGACTTTTAACGGGCCTGAATCTCGGCCATCACCTCGGCCATCCTTTCCGGCGGAATGCCGGTGAGGGAACCGGGTGGATTGAGCTCTTCACCCAGGCTGCCCAGGATCGCCCCTTCGATGGGACAGATAGTGGCGCACTGCGGGTCATCAAAATCACCTTCACACTCGGTACACTTGATCGGGTCGATCAGAAAGTGTGGTGCCGCTTCATAGATGGCATCGTTCGGACAAAGCGGTTCACAGGCCCAGCAATTGACACAGCTTTCAATAATTTCCAGTGACATGGTCTTTTCTCCGTTGTATTTCGTTTGTCAGGCGCCGGCGCTGACGACGGCCGCCGCTGCTTCGTCCAGTTTGCCGTTATCGATCATTTCCTTGTACACGGCCTGCACCGCATCCTCGATGGCCTCCATGGCGTGTTCACCGTTAGGAATGATGCCGGCCTGTTCCAGTAAGTCCCAGGGCTCGAAACCGATCTTCGAGCACAACACCGCCTCGCAACCGTCGAGGGTCTTGATGGTGCGTGCCAGGACGCTCTCGCCATCGCCGCAGCTGACATCCCCTTCACAATACTGGTCGGCCTTGCGGTGGCTGATAAAGCGCACGCCTTCCATCGAGGCCTCATAGATCAGGAACTCCCTGGCGTGACCGAAGTGTTGATTGATCACCCCACCACCACTGGTCGCCACGGCCATCAGTACCGGACGATATTGTTTGCCATTGGTAATGCTCGCCAACGGCACGATATGTTTTTCCGCCTTGTCGGCACGCTTGGCCTCCAGCTCCTGACGAATGCCTTCATGGATCACCGCGCGCTTCTGCATGGCCGCGTCGTAATCGATATTCATAGTCTCTATCTTGTCCATGGTGAATTCATCGCCGCGGTCCTCGCCTAACAGACCGACCGCATCGGCACGGCACTGGCGGCAGTGACGCATCATGTTCATATCACCGGAACAATCGTCCTGTAGCTTTTGCAGTTCAATGGCATTGGGGCTGCGTTGGCCCATGACACCGTAGAAGGTGCCGTGTTCGGCCTCGGCGATCAGCGGCATGACGTTATGCAGGAAGGCACCCTTTTGTTTGACGATCTTGCTGACCTCT
>JAHEDB010000430.1 GCA_024641465.1 Chromatiales bacterium
AATTTTGCCTGTTTTTGATTTGCGGCTAACGACCAGCAAGGTCAAACCAGCAAACATCAGCGCCAGTGAGCCGGACTCAGGCACGGCTGCCGTGGTTGATATCCAGGTGGCGATATTGGTAGCAAACTGACCATTGTTCGCTTGGCCCCAATAGCTATCCGACATAATATTCACGTCCAACACGGTCAGGACATTGCTGCCCCACAGCGTGGCAAAGTTGTGATCGAATAAGGCTTCGCCACCCGTTGCCACGATGCCGCCGGCAGGAAGGTTGACCGAGCTGACGCCGTTAACCAACTCATGGCCAGAGATAGAAGAGGTGACACCGCTGTAGGTGGTGCCGGAGAAGGTTCCGCCCACCATGCCAAGGATCTGGTTGTCCCAGGCAGTCCAGTTGGTATTTTCACCGATAATCACGGCCTTACCACCCGCGGCGATGTAGGAACTGATATTGGTATATTCAGTCGCATTCAATGTACAAGTGCTGCACCGCAGATTCACAAAGATAGCGTCGAAACCCATCATGTAACTCAGATTAGAAAAGTTGCCGACCGAAACATTACCAGCGGATGCCGAATCCAAGGCATTAGAAAAGTTAGTCCAGCCTGTGCCACCCGCGCCCGTATAGGCGTAGGAAGGATTAAGGTACTGGTTATCCATCAAAATGGTTGTGGCCTGTGCGGCGTTAACCGAGAAAAGTAATAAAAAAGCGGTGAAAATGGCTTTGTAAGAATTATAGATTTGCATAGATCTACCTCTAGAGTTGAATATCGTTAAATTCTAGCAATATAAATGCCATTATTTTAACCCTTTGAATTTTTTCTATTTAATTGTATATTGATGCTGTATGACACACACAAACTGTAAAAAAATTCGACAATGAAAGTGTGTTGAGACAGGTAAAGCCTATAACCTTCTTTATGCTAGTTACCGGCATTGAGCTCCCAGCCTATTTATTCAAATCCTATTCCAGATATAAAGTTGTCTGGTGAAATTGGCGCGGCCGTCCGGTCTGTTTTGAACCTTTGCCGGAGGATAGACGACTCCTTATCTAATGCTTCTTATTAAAGTCAGTGTCTGGACAAGAGATAGAGAATGTATTTGTGTGCTTTAAACATCAAAAACAGCGAAGTGATTACAAAAACTGTGATATTAGGTATATATTTACTGTGTGTTTTAAAGCGTATGTCTTGATGCGGTTTTGAGGATAAACAGGGATATCCATGCTGGCAAAATTACTCGCCCCCCGTGTTGAGAGGGCCTATATCCGCGAGAGCCTGTTTCGACAGCTCGATGCCGCGTTAGCGAAGAAACTCATCTGGCTGGGGACGGCGGCGGGCAGTGGCAAGACCACCGCGGTGGCCAGTTATCTGGCCGAGCGCAAGCTGCCCTATATCTGGTATCAGCTGGACGAGGTCGACGCGGACCCGGCCAGCTTCTTTTATTATCTGGGCCAGGCCGTGCAGGCACGCGATGCAGGGCTGACCGACCTTCCCCTGCTCACCCCGGAATACCTGTCCGGCCTGAGCAGTTTTGCCCGCCATTATTTTCGTGAGCTGGTGTCCCGTTTCACCGGCCCGTTTGTGCTGGTGTTTGATGATTATCAGTCTTTACCCGCTGACTCGGTGTTGCATGAAGTGATCAACATCGCGGCGTTGGAGATGTCCGCCGAGTCCGTGTTGATGATCACCAGCCGCCAGCCGCCGCCGCAACACTATGCCCGCCTGCAGGCCTATGGTGATCTGGCGGTGATCGAAGCAGCGCAACTCCTGCTCAGCCGGGATGAGACGCATGAGTTTTGCGGCTGTATCAATGGCGAGGTCGGCGCGGAAATCACGCAGGAGATCTACGCACGCAGCCAGGGCTGGATCACCGGTGTGTTGTTGCTGATGCATCGTAACACCCACCTTGATCAGCCTGGACAGGGCCCCTCGAATCCATTCGATAACGCCCTGCTGATGGAATATTTTACCGCCGAGATATTTTCCAGATTGAGTGAACGCGCGCAAAGCCTGTCATTGCAACTGGCGATGTTGCCGAGCTTTACCCTGGAAATGATGCAGTCCCTGCTCGCAGGGGATGAACCCGGGATCGATCTACCGCAAACGATTATTCAAAGCCAGTTTGTACTGGCGCATGGCGCCACACCACCAACATTTCAGTTTCATCCCCTGTATCGGGATTTCCTCCTGACGCTGTCGAGGCAACGTCTGACACATGAGACACGGCAGCAGTATTTGCAGCAGGCCGGTCGTCTGCTCATCAAGTATGACTGGGTGGATGAGGCGGCCGAATTATTCAAAGAGCTGGAGGATCATTCGGCGTTGGCCGAGTTGATTGGCACGCACGCGGCGCGGATGTTGTCACAGGGACGTTATCAAACCCTCCGCACGCTGTTTGACAGCCTGGACACGGCCACGATCAAGGCTTCGGCGTGGTTGTGTTACTGGTCTGCCGTAAGCCAGATGTCTTTCGATATACTCGCCGCCCGACAACAATTTGAACAGGCCTTCACGCTGTTCAGACAAGAGGGTGACAGAGACGGCGCCCTGCTTGCGTGGTCTGGTGCGGTGCAGACTTATCATTATCTATGGGGCGACTTCGCGCCGCTCGATCAGTGGATCGAGGTGCTCGATGAATTGCTACCCTCTTCTTCCGAAGTGCTGGATGCCTCACTTGAATGGCAGGTGGTAACCGGCATGTTGGCCAGCCTTATTATTCGGCAGCCCGCGAACCCGGCCATCCATTATTGGCGGCAACGCGCCGAGGCCATTGTGTTTCATCCGCTCGATGCCAATCGCCAGCTCGATCTGGCGAGCAAACTCATGCTGTATTATGTCTGGTTCGGCGACATGGAACAGGCCAGGCA